>JBAQGU010000219.1:0-5218 GCA_049287975.1 Roseiarcus sp. | reverse complement strand
CCAGTAAACGGTCTCGATGCCATCCGCATGACGGGAAAGATGAACGAAGGATATCCGGGCGTCGATGCCAGGAAGGGCCAAGTGCGGTCCCGCCGCCGCAAGCCGATCAAGATCCTGGGCGGTTTTGGGCTGGCAACAATCAGCGAATAGTGGTCGCCCGGCGGCACGTACAGTTTCACGATGCGAGCCTCAAATCGCGATAGGCTAGAAAAGCATGGCTTGTTTGAGCTGCAACCGCGACTTTTGCAGTGGCGCGGGGGCCGTCACATCGACGCACAGGACACAGGGACCTACAAAAGCCGGCCCGCATTCGAGCGCAAGGAACGCAAAGGCGTTCTCAAGTCTCGCCCACGACGCAAGTGCCGGTAGTTCGACCGGATCGCTGGCGGCGATTGTCTGCATGTCGCCAGAGCGCCGTAATGTCAGGCGAATGGTCGCCGGTTGCATTAATTCACGCGCGGCCGCCAGTACGCTGAAATGCGTCTCGCCATTTAGTTCAATTTTGATTTCCACGTGGAAATCGGCCCCGACCAAGTCGCCAGCGAAGAAATCCTGGACCAACGTTAGCGATTTGCTGCTTTTCTTTCGCAGAACATAGGTGTCTTGAATGCCCATCAAATTATTCCGGGGCCGATGTTTGAGGATTTCGAACGGGTGGAATATCTTCGTGAAAACACTCGCGTTTTCGTAATTTCCAGTGTCGTTCGATCCCTGTTCTTGCTCGACGCAAAGAAACGGGTCGTCGTTGATCAAATTGACCGTAATTTTGGTTGACTGCCTAGAAATCAGACTCGTGGCGAGCAGCTGCAACATGGAGTTGCCATGCGCGGTCAACACGGCAATTCCTTCCGGCTTCAACAGGCGCCAAATTTCTCCCATCCATAAATATTGCGCGTCGAAAGTGAGATGCGTGAGAACGGAAATCGCGTAAATGCCGTCAAAGTATCCATCTACGTGCGGTAACGGCGGACTATGCTTCGAAACCGCGAACTTGCCAAACGTCAGATTGTCCTGGCACCAGCGAACCGGGCCGTCGGCAATGTCACAGCCGTAAAGCTCCACATTTTCCAGCGGAGGCGCCCAATGACGCGCCAATCGACCGCATCCACAACCCCAGTCCAAGATTCGGGAATTCTTGTTTGTCTGGTCGAGACCTGCGCCTTTGAGCAAGGCCAGAACGGTTTCCTGGTCATGGCGGCCGGTGGCCAGGAATACGTTCTCGTCGGTGCCACCGGTGGCGAGAAACATGAACTCCTTTGGCGGAAGGGGATAAACGGCAATTTTGTTCATGAAGATGTCCTCTTTGGATCTCGTAGGAATCGCCAAATCGTTGAATTAACGCACAGTATGCGTCCGCTGAGTCTGGAAAAAATTGCAGCGTCGGCGGCTGAATCGGGGCGTGGAGCCTCAGGGCGCAAGGCTTTTGATAAAGAACGCGATTTCGTAGTTCGCTTCACGATGCGTCGGTGAAGCGGCAATGGTGGGATCGACCAGATCGCTCCACTATGGCTGACAAACCTGAATAGGAGTTCTTCGTGCTGCGCTTGCTCAGTGGACCACAGTCGAAACGTCTAGGGTTGAGCAACAGGAGGCAGGGCGGGCCGCCGGGTTTAACCAGCACGCTGGCGGGCAATTGTAAGAACTCTGGCTTAGGTCGCCAACGTTCTTCCGGCGTTGCCCGAGCGTTTCCTGGAGTGGGAGGATTTTGAGGCGAGCATTCAGATTCTCTTTCGTCATCCCCGCATTTAGCGCGAACTGGCGCCACCAGTCCATAGGCAATGAGCCGCCAACGCGGCGACCAAAGAGGGGGATTAGTAAAGTGTCACCGCAATCGAGTTCGCGTCCTCCGACGCAACCGCCGATACATCGCCGGCCTTGCCTCGGCGCTTCTGTGGGCGACTTCGAGTGCGCGGCCTCCCGTCACGTGATTTTTTTGCGACATTTCTTTCTGATAAATACAAATCATGCTATCGTCGATCATCGACCTATCCGCATCGGGAACCGACAATGGTCAAGCGTTGCAAAAATCGTTCCGCCGCGAAGCGGCCGTCGCCTGCCCGGTGGGAACCCGTGCGTCACACCCCGCGCCGCGCGACTCGCGGATCGCCGGCTCCGCATTCTGGAGCGGCTGACGTCGAGGCTCACCGTCGCCCATATCGCGTCGCGCGCCGAAGGGCTCAGCGCCCAACTCACCCGTCGGATCATCGCCGAGATGCTGGCGATCGACCCGCCCGCTGGCTTCCTCGTCCACTCGCAGATCGCTCGGATCACCGAAGCGAGGACCGGCGCGCGCGCACGATCACGATGATGAGGGAGGGCGACCTTGCCGCGATGGACAGGATCATCAGACCGACGGGCGAACTCGACCCCTATCGCCGCTTCGCGCCGGCCGCCGTGAATGCCGCGTGGGGGAAACTTTTCCTCCCTGCAAATGCTTGAAAAGCCTCAAAATGGAATTGGAATCAGCGGATCGTTCTGCTTTGCGATCCTGCCGCGCCTCGAGCCTGGAAGCGCCACGAAGAAACCTTTGTCGAGCCGACTCACGGCAGAGGAAGAATCACGCGTTTGCACTGTGGGTAGCGACACACAAAGGTCTCGAATGCATAAAATACAAGGAAAAATCGGTAACTCTAGTATGCCTCCCTCAAAAAGAAAGATTTTGAGGCGCCTCAAATCAGACTGCCCGTTCGGCGCGGAATAATCCCGCCGACGAAACCGCGGTCGCCTGATTCGCGCCATCCGCGATCGCGCGTCGCTGCGGGCGATGGCGCCTCGATCGAGCTGGCTGTCGAGCTCGACCGCTATCTCCGGGTTCGCGCGGGCGCGGCTCCCCGCCGACCGAACAGGCATCGGCGAGTCGCGCCTGCCCCGCACACGGCTCGGCGAACGCGGTGCGCTGGAGCGGGAAACTTTTCCTACCTGCAAAGCCTTGAAAAGTCACGAATCGCGAATGGAATCGCGAAACTCCTCCCGGAGGCGTCATCACGAAAATATCCCCTCTGCAACCCGATGCGGCGCTTTGTCGAATCTCGCCCCCGGCGAAGGGCTCCGCCCATTTGGCCGAATCGACAAATCGGCTTATGTCGGGCGCGTGACAGCGCCCGGGGGAAGGAATGCAGATGAAACTGCCGAGCGAGCTCGGCCCCATTCATTTCGTCGGCATCGGCGGAATCGGCATGTCCGGCATCGCCGAGGTGCTGATCAATATCGGTTACAAGGTGCAGGGCTCGGACGCGAGCGACAACGCCAACGTCAAACGCTTGCGCGAACGTGGCGCGAGCGTGTTCGTCGGCCATGACGCGGCGCAAGTCGGCGACGCCGCGGTGGTCGTCGTCTCCACTGCGATCCGGCGCGACAACCCGGAGCTGACGGCCGCCCGCTTGCGGCGCATTCCCGTCGTCCGGCGCGCCGAGATGCTCGCCGAGCTGATGCGGCTGAAGCAATGCGTCGCGATCGCCGGCACCCACGGCAAGACCACGACGACTTCGCTGGTCGCGACCTTGCTCGACGCCGCCGGCCTCGATCCCACCGTCATCAACGGAGGCATCATCAACGCCTATGGCACCAATGCGCGGCGAGGCGCGGGCGACTGGATGGTCGTCGAGGCGGACGAGAGCGACGGCACGTTTCTGAAGCTGCCCGCCGACATCGCCATCGTCACCAATATCGATCCTGAACATCTCGATCATTTCAAGACCTTCGACGCGATCAAGGAGGCTTTCCTGGCCTTCGTGGAGAATCTGCCGTTCTACGGCTTTGCGGTGATGTGCCTCGATCACCCGACCGTGCAGGAGCTGGTCGGGCGCATCGAGGATCGCCGCGTCATCACCTATGGCGAGAACCCGCAAGCGGACATCCGCCTGCTCGACGTCGCTCTGAACGACGGCGTTTCGCGTTTCAACGTCTTGATCCGCGACCGTCAGACGGGGCAGGCCACCTATATCGACGAACTCGCGCTGCCGATGCCGGGCCGCCACAATGCGCTGAACGCCACGGCGGCGATCGCGGTCGCGCATGAGCTGAAGGCGTCGATCGGAACCATCCGCCGGGCGATAGCGTCATTCGGCGGGGTGAAGCGCCGTTTTACCCGCACCGGCGATTGGGACGGCGTGCAGATTTTCGACGACTACGGCCATCATCCCGTCGAGATCGCGGCCGTGCTGCGCGCCGCGCGCGAGTCGACCAGGGGACAGGTGATCGCCGTCATGCAGCCGCACCGCTATACGAGGCTCCAGTCTCTGTTCGATGCCTTCGCGCTCTGCTTCAACGACGCCGACACCGTGATCGTCGCCGACGTGTACCCCGCCGGCGAGGCGCCGATCGAGGGCGTCGACAAGGAGGCGCTGACCGCGGCGATCAATGCGCACGGCCATCGCCACGCCGTCGCGCTGCCGTCGCCGGAAAAGCTTGCGACGCTCGTGCACGGCGTCGCGAAGCCCGGGGATTACGTGGTGTTGTTGGGCGCCGGGAGCATCACGCAATGGGCCTACGCGCTGCCGGGAGAACTGGCGGAGCTGGATGGGTGAAGCGGGCTGGATGCTTATACCGAGCCCTTGCCGTCTCGAGAAACGCCGGTCAATGAGCGGGAACGTAGAACCACGACAGCGCCGCCGCCAAGATTACCGCCCCTGCCAAAGCCGCGATGAAAATGATCCGGCTCGCACGCGAACGGAGGATGATCTGGCCTTGACGCGCTTTTTCGGCGGGATAGGTCCGTGGCTCCCTCGGGTTGTTCGTCGCCATCATACCCTCCTCCGGCTGACTGAGAAACTCGCGCGAAGTCGATGCGTTCCGAAAGCGATCTGGCGAGTGTTGTGTTTTCCTGAGCCAATGGCGTAGCTCCCGGTCATGAAATCCGCCCTGGAAGCCGATATCGCCGCGCTCGCCCCCGATGTGCGTGGCCGCCTGACGGCCGACGCGCCGCTCGCGCCGTTCACCTGGTTCCGCGTCGGCGGACCGGCCGAGATCTTGTTCTCGCCCGCTGACGAAGACGACCTCGCCTATCTCTTGTCGCGATTGCCGGGCGAGGTTCCGGTGACGGTCCTTGGCCTCGGCTCCAACCTGATCGTCCGCGATGGCGGCGTGTCCGGCGTCGTCATCCGGCTGGGCGGCAGGGCGTTCGGTGCTATCGAAACGACGGGCGATCATCGCGTGGTCGCTGGAGCGGCGGCGATCGACGCGCAGGTCGCGCGCGCGGCGGCGGAGGCGGGGATCGATG
>JBAQGU010000218.1:0-6973 GCA_049287975.1 Roseiarcus sp. | reverse complement strand
GCACGATTCCGATCGGCGCCTGCGCGAGACGCGCCGCCACCGCCGCGCGCCGCGGCGCCTCGTCGCCCGAGACGTGCAGCGATCGGCGCACGGAGGCGAAGATTTCGTCGCGGGCCGTCATCACTCTCCTCTTCCCTCCCCGCCCTTGCGGGGAGGGAAATGCCCGGCGGCGATCACTTCACCGCCCCGCTCTTGGCGCGCCATTGGGCCTGGAACGTCGGTCCTTGGGGCGCGGCGAGGTCGCGGTATTTGGTCCAGCCGCCGGCGAAGGGCAGCCGGGAGAAACGCCCCTTGCGGCGGCCGGCGAGGCTCAGCGCCCGCATCGCGAGTTCGGTCGCCAGGCGATAGAGCGTCGGGCGAACCGCGAAGAAGCCCCAGAACCCCAGTCCATAGCGCACCGCCGCCGGGGACAGATGCCGCTCGAACTCGCGCTCGCGCCAATGCCGCATCATGCTGGGCAGCGGAATGCGCATCGGGCAGACCTCTTCGCAGCGTCCGCAGAAGGTCGAGGCGTTCGGCAGCTGGCCGCCTTCGGCGACGCCCAGCAGCGAAGGCGTCAGCACCGCCCCCATCGGGCCTGGATAGACCCAGCCATAAGCGTGGCCGCCAACCGCCTGGAAGACCGGGCAATGGTTCATGCAGGCGCCGCAGCGGATGCAGCGCAACATGTCTTCGAACTGGCCGCCGAGCATTCCGGAGCGGCCGTTGTCGAGCAGGATGACGTGATATTCCTCGGGGCCGTCGGGATCCTCGGGGCGACGGGGACCCGTTGTCAGCGTCGTATAGACGGACATTTCCTGGCCGGTCGCGGAGCGCGCGAGCACGCGCAGCAATTGCGCGGCGTCGTTCAGCGTCGGAACGAGCTTTTCGAGCGAGGCGATGACGACGTAGACTTTGGGCAGGATCTGCGTGAGGTCGCCGTTGCCCTCGTTGGTGACGATGATGGAAGTCCCGGTCTCGGCGATCAGGAAATTCGCGCCCGTCACGCCGATGTCGGCGCTGAGGAATTTCTCGCGCAATATGCCGCGCGCCTCGGCGAGCAGCTGCTCGGGTTGCGAAAGGTCGCGTCCGGCGGGCAGGTCGCGATGGGCCTTGCGGAAGTCGGCCTCGACATCGTCGCGGGTGACGTGGATCGCCGGCGCGATGATATGCGACGGCGCCTCGCCGCGCAGCTGGATGATGTATTCGCCGAGGTCCGTCTCGATCGCCTCGATGCCCTCGGCCTCCATCGCGGCGTTGAGGCCGATCTCCTCGGCGATCATCGACTTGCCTTTGGTCACCGCCTTGGCGCCGTGCGCCTTGCAGAGATCGAGGAAGATCCGGCGCGCCTCGGCCGCGTCGCGCGCGAAATGCACGTGGCCGCCGAGCTCCTCGACCTTGCGCTCGTAGGCCTCGAGATAGAGGTCGAGATGGGCGAGCGTGTGGTTCTTGATGTCGCGGGCGCTGTCGCGCAGCGCGTCGAACTCGGGCAGCCGAGCCACCGCTTCGGCGCGCCGCGGCACGAAATTGCGAGCGTGATGCAGCGCGCGCTGCAGCCGCGCGTCGCCCAGCGCCTCGTGCGCGTTTTCCTTGAAACGCGGCGTCGTGACGGTCGCGCTCACGGCTTGGCCTCCCCCGCGCTCTCCCCGATCGGCGGCAGCTGCGTCATTCCCGCGAGCACCTCGGCGACATGGCGGACCCGAACCGTTCGACCCTCGCGCTGCATCTTGCCCGCCATGTTCATGAGGCAGCCGAGATCGCCGGCCAGCAGGGTGTCGGCGCCGCTCGCGGCGATATTGGCGCTCTTCTGCGCGACGATCGCGTTGGACAGCTCGCCGTATTTGGCCGCGAAGGTTCCGCCGAAGCCGCAGCAGACTTCGCGGTCCGCGAGATCGACCAGCCGCAGCCCTTCGACGCTCGCGAGCAGTTGGCGCGGCTGCTTCTCGACGCCCAGCTCGCGCAGGCCCGAGCAGGAATCGTGATAGGCGACGACGCCGTCGTAACGCGCTTGGACCGAGGTCACGCCCAACGTATCCACCAGGAAGCTCACGAGCTCCCGGCACTTGGCGGCGAAGGCGGCGGCTTTCAGCGCCATGTCGGGTTCATCGTGGAACAGGCCGGGATAGTGTTTGGCGAGCATGCCCGCGCAGGAGCCGCTCGGCGCCACCACGTAGTCGCATTCCGCGAAGGCGGCGATGGTCTGGCGCGCGATCGCTTTGGTATCGGCGCGATCGCCCGAATTATAGGCGGGCTGGCCGCAGCAGGTCTGCGTGGGCACGACGACCTTGCAGCCGGCGTTCTCGAGCAGCTTGACCGCCGCGAAGCCGACGCTTGGCCGGATGAGATCGACGAGACAGGTGACGAACAGGCCGACCCGCTTGCCGGCGCCCGGGAATCGCTTTTCTACGTCCGTCAAAATCGGGTCTCCCGCGGCGACGGCGCGGACATTGGACCAGCGCCGGCCGCGTTTCAAGGCGCGGGGAAAAATCGCCGCTCGCGCTCACGGGAGATGGGTGGAGTCGATTGGGTGGCCGCGCTCCTCGATTGCGGGAACAGGGCGGCCCGAGGATTTTCTGGTTTCCTGACTTTTCAAGGCTTTGCGAGGCGGATAATTTTCCTTCGCTTCCGTCGGCCGCCGAACTCGCCGCCAGCAATCGCTGAGGCGGCGCGACGAGGCGGGGCGGCGCCGGCTCGGCCGGGGCGGGAAGCTGCTCCCGCCCGAAGCCGTGATAGCGGTCGAGCTCGCCGTTGAGCTTGATCAGTCGGTCCAACGCCTGCAGATCGCCTTGCAGCATCATCGTATGCGCGACGACCATCGCCTCGCCGACCCGGGCGATCTGTAGTTGCACGTACCCTGACGGTGGATCAACTTCGCGCTTTTCCAGCATCTCGGCGATGATCTGCCGTACGCGCTGAATCGTCAGCTGCTCGACATGCGCGATATGCGCGACCGAAAGCCCGCTCGTCAGCCGCTCGACGATGCGCAGCTTCCGCTCCGCTATCGCGCGGCGCGTCGCGACGCGCCGCGCGGGCGGGACGGCGGGCGTAGGGGTTTCGTGGCTGTGGGGTTTCTTGGAGCGCTTGGACATGATGGCTACCGGGCGGAAGTGGGCGATGATGCACGGTTATATGGATTTCGCATTTCAGAAAGAAAATGTCGCAATCTTTTGAAAACGGTAAATGGCGCCCGATACTGGCCGGCATTGCGCCTAAAGCGGAACAAGCGCGTCAGTCGCTGATTTCCATGGCATTTTCCAGCATGGCCGGGCTTGTCGCTCGGCTTGTCCCGGCCATCTACGGGGTTCGGCTTGCACGCGGCTCAATGGGCATTACGGCGACACTCTACTTAACCACCAAAGGCGATCCGCTTTATGCAGCCGCTCTTTCGATTAAGGGGTTAAATAAAGTGTCGCCGTAATCCAGCGCAGCCGAACCTCTGCTCCGTGCAACACGGATGCGCTCTCGCAGGCCGAGGTCTTCACTCGTGGCCAGTATCCGGCGCTCGGTCGGTACGGCCGATGCGGACGCGGCCGATACGACGGTCCGAGTAAGGGGCATGGGACTGCGAATCTCTACCCCGGACGGTCGCCGGTCGACAGATTGCTGACCGACTTCTTCACAGACGGCGCCCCGTGATGCGTTTGTGACAACGAACATTTTGGCGCAACTAGCTGGGCGCGGGAGGGCCGCTACCGACCCACAGCGGTTATTCCGGACTGGTCGGTCTTTGTGCTATTACGCATCGCGCGTGAGGGGCACGATGGCCGAAACCCGGAAGATCGCGGCAATTCTGGCGGCCGATGTCGTCGGCTTCAGCCGTATGACCAGCGCGGATGAGGACGGCACCCTGGCGCGTCTCAGGGCTTTGCGCAGGGACCTCATCGACCCGACGGTCGCGGCGCACAACGGACGGGTATTCAAGCGCACTGGCGACGGCGCGCTCATCGAGTTCCGCAGCGTGGTCGACGCGGTGCGCCGCGCTATCGAAGTTCAGAACACCATGGTCGAGCGCAACGCTGGCGTGCCCGAGGACCGCCGCATCATCTTTCGCATCGGCATTCATCTGGGCGACGTCGTCGAGGAGAGCGACGGCGATTTGATGGGCGACGGCGTCAATATCGCAGCACGTCTGGAAGGCATCTGCGAACCGGCCGGAGCGTGCCTATCGGAAGACGCCTATCGGCAGGTGCGCGACAAGCTGAAGCATGAATTCGTCGATCTCGGCGAGAAGGCGCTCAAGAACATCGCGCGGCCGCTGCGGGTCTACGCGATCAAGGCCGGGTCGAGAGGTCCGGCGCACGCGCAGCCCGTTCTCACACCGGGAAAACAGGGGCCTCCGTTTTTTTCCATCGTGGTTCTGCCGTTTGCCAATATCGGCGGCGATCCCGAACAGGACTATTTCGTCGATGGGGTCACCGACAGCCTGACGACCGACCTGTCTCGCATCAACGGCTCCTTCGTGATCGCGCGTAACACGGCCTTCACCTTCAAAGGCAAGGCGGTCGACGTGAAACAGATCGGTCGCGAGTTGAACGTTCGCTATGTTTTGGAGGGTAGCGTCCAGCGCCGCGGCCAACGGATGCGCGTCAACGTCCAGCTGATCGACACCGAGGATGGCCATCATCTCTGGGCCGAGCGCTTCGACAAGCCGCTGGCTGATCTGTTCGAAATGCAGGACGAAATCGTCGCACGCCTTGCGAACGCCCTCAACACGCAGCTCGTCGCTGCCGAGGCTCGGCGTGCGGAACGAGCGCCGAATCCCGATTCCAGGGAGCTCTGTCTTCAGGGCTGGGCTCTGTACTATAAGGGTATGACCCCAGATAATATCGCGCAAGCGCGCAGCTTTTTCGAACGCGCGTTATCGGTCGATCCAAACAATATCGAAGCACTAGTTGGATCGGCGGCTGCGGACATGGCCGCAGGCTTTTTTCTGTTGGTAGCCGATCCCCCGGCGGTCCTCGCCGCGGCCGAAGCGAAAGTGACCAGAGGCTTGTCCTCGTTCCCCGACCATGCGGCCAGCCATCTGATGTTGGGATGCGTTTACATGCTCACCAAGCGCGCGACGGAAGGCGTCGCCGAATGTGAACGAGCGTTGGCGCTGAATCGAAATCTCGCCACTGCGCACGCGATAATCGGCGGCGGTAAGATTTTCCTTGGTCACCCCGAAGAGACCGAGGCGCATATCGTCGAGGCTCTGCGCCTCAGTCCCCGCGACACGATGGCTTACGTTTGGATGCACGATGCGGGGTGCGCGAAGGGCTTTCTCGGTCTTTATGATGAGGCGGTCGCCTGGTTTCGCCGGGCGATCGAGGCCAACCGAAATCATCCGCATGCACATTTCATGTTGGGCAACGCGCTCGCATGGATCGGTCGACAGGACGAGGCGCGTTCCGCCGTCAGGGCCGGTCTCGCGCTCTACCCCTCTTTCACTATCTCGCGCGGCCGCGCCGTCTGGACGGCGTCGACCGACAACCCGGCGTATCTGGCCATGTTGGAGCGGGTTTACGAAGGCCTGCGCAAGGCCGGAGTTCCCGAGTAATGAACGCGACCCGCCGCCTCCGCAATCCTCGCCGTCGACGTCGTCGCCTATTCTCGCCTAATGGGCGAGAGCGCGATAGCGCGATCGCGCGCGCGTCGGCACGGGCCCGTCTTGTGGACCATGTGTCGCTCGCGAACGGCCGCATTCCCCCCATTTGCGACGGTCAAGCGGACCGTCGCGTCGACCGAAAGGCTACTTTCGGCCGCAATAATTCACGCGAGCGTCTGGCGGCCCTGTCGCGCCCTCGCAATTGGACGTCAATCCGGCGACTGGCATTCGAGCGGGATTCGCCCGTGGCGTTTGCCGATCGGCGCTCCTTCGCGCGGGGCCCATAGGCCGACATACTCGCGGTTACAGCCGCCGAGGCTGTAGGCGCCGTTGCGGAGATGATAGACAACGTCACACTTTTCAGAGCCAGCCACGCGGACCGCTGCGACCGGTGCTTCACGAACGGCGTCCGCAACAAAGGAGACGCCGCCCGCTGACGGCCGACAGGTCAGCGCCGAGGCTGGCGTCCAAGTCGTCGTCGCCACAGCGATCCAAAATACATAAGCTCGAGCCATGACTTTCCGCCTTATTGCGCCGAACGCTGCCCTGCGCTTTTGAGGCGCAGTCCGCTCTAGTTGCAGAAAGCGCCAATTGCTGTCAATGTAGGTGTACCGGTCCAAGACCCAGAATATTCGATCATCCCGCCCGCCTTAATCGTAATAACGCCCGAGTAAGGCCCACTGGGAAACTTGAGAGCTATAACGCCTCCTTTGCTGACCGCCCACGTCCCTGCGCCGGCGATGGTACTGGTTGCTTTTCCCCCAGGGTTAAAACTTGTCTGGTTGCTCCCGCCCCAGCATACCTTCTTTCCTTCGAAGTCGGCTTTTGTTGCTGCTGTCGCCGACGAAGGCGGTAGCAGCATTAGCGAGAATCCAAGGCCGCCCACAGCGAGTGAAATGCACGCTTTCATGTCCTCCTCCGTCAGTAACATGCTCCCTATCGTCGTTTCCGAAGCTGAGATCGCCGCTCTCGATCGACATTGCTCGAAGATTGACCGGTCGAACACCGTAACACTTGGAGCGGCCTCAAAGCAAATTGAATCGTGGGGGTTACGTGGGGTTACGCTGACAGTTTACTTAACCCCTTATCAGAAGCTCTTCGGAAGGCCGGTGGGACGGGGCGCAACGCCATTCGACTTTCCCCAAAAAGGGGTTAAGTAAAGCGTCACCGTAATACCCGATCATGTCTGGTGCTCGCCCATCCCACGTGTGCTCAACGGTCATTGCCGTGATACTGCGCACGCCGATAAAGCGGAGCCAAGATTCCACGTGCTTGGCTAAGATACGCCTTCTGAGGCCTGAATACACGAACAGACGACCATTCGGCGTCGGCGCCCATCATCACGCTGGAGCTAGAAGGTGATCCGTACGGTCGCGACGAAATTGTTTTGAGAGTCCTAACTAAAGA
>JBAQGU010000217.1:0-13883 GCA_049287975.1 Roseiarcus sp. | reverse complement strand
GCGGATGGGTGGTCCGCGTCCGCGGTGTCATTCGCTATTCGCTATTCGCGCTTCCCCACGGCCTACTGCCTACTGCCCTCTTCACACTTCCACCACCAACACATGGACCATCGGCTTCTTGCCCCAGACGGAATTGACGGAGTTGCGGACGCCGCGCTCTATCGCGCCGGAGACGAAATCGGCGTCTTTGCGCTTGCCGCGAGGCAGGCTCTCGAAAGTCTCGAAGATCGCCGCATCGATCAGCGCGTCGATCGCGGCGCCCTCGCGCGTGCGTTGCGGCAGACCGGCGATCATCACGTCGGGATCGCCGGACATTTCGCCCTTCGGCGTGAGCGCGAGCGCGATCGAGACGACGCCCGCGAAGGAGAGCTTGCGGCGCTCGACGACGCATTCGTCGCCTGCCGGCAACAGAATTTCGCCGTCCTTGTATCGGCGGCCGTGGTCGATTTGCCCTATCACGCCTGCGTCCCCCGCGACGAGCTTGACGACATCGCCATTGAACGCGCGCACGACCTTGCGCACGCCCAGCGCCCTGGCGAAGTCGACGTGCTCGGAAAGGTGAACCGGCTCGCCGTGCGCGGGAATCGCGATTCTCGGCCTGAGCCAAGCGTACATCTTCGCGAGCTCCGCCCGGCGCGGATGGCCCGACACGTGCACCAGACGCGTGCGGTCGGTGACGACCTCGACGCCCTGCGTGACGAGGCCGTTGATGATCCTGCCGACCGCCTTTTCATTGCCGGGAATCGTGCGAGAGGAAAAAACGACGGTGTCGCCGGCGGCCAGGCTCGCGATCGGATGTTCGTCTTCCGCGATGCGCGCCAACGCGGCGCGCGGCTCGCCTTGGCTCCCGGTGGCGAGCGCCAAGACCTTGTCGCGCGGCATTCGCTCGAAGGGGTCGGGACTCAGGAAGGGCGGCAGGCCGTCGAGATAGCCGCATTCGCGCGCGACCGCGATGACCCGCTCCATCGCGCGTCCCATCACGATGATCTGCCGGCCGTTGGCGAGGCCCGCCTCCGCCGCCACGCGCAGCCGAGCGACGTTCGAGGCGAAGGTCGTGACGATGACGCGGCCCTTGGCGTTGCTCACGAGTTCGGTGAGGCTTTTGGCGACATCGGCTTCCGACGGGCTTTCGCCCTCGCGCAAAACGTTGGTCGAATCGCAGACGAGCGCGAGCACGCCCTCTTCGCCCAGCGCCTTCAGGCGCGCTTCATCGGTGAGGCGGCCGACGAGCGGCGTCGCGTCGATCTTCCAGTCGCCGGAATGCACCACTAGCCCCGCCGGGGTGCGGATCGCGAGCGCGCAGCTCTCGGGGATCGAATGCGCGACGGCGATGAACTCGACGTCGAACGGGCCGATGTCGATCCGGCCGTCCTGCGCGACGATTCTGATCGGGATTTTCGGAGCGCCCGGCTCGCCCAGACGTCGCGCCTCGGCCAGGCCCGCGGCGAAACGCGTCATGTAGACCGGCACGCCGAGCCGCGGCCAGAGTTCGGCCAGGGCGCCGATATGATCCTCGTGCGCATGGGTGATGACGAGGCCGACGAGGTCCTTTTTCACCTTCTCGATGAAGGCGAGGTCGGGCATGATGAGATCCACGCCCGGCAGATCCTCCGCCGCGAATGCGAGGCCCAGATCGACCATCAGCCACTTGCGGGTGCGGACCGGGCCATAGCCGTAGAGCGCGCAATTCATCCCGATTTCGCCTAGACCGCCGAGCGGCGCGAATACGAACTCGCTGTCGTCAATCATTTGTCGCGGCCTTCACAAGCTGACTCGGCGGCGACGCATCATCCGGGCGAGGAGAGGAGGAGATCAGGGTGAGGTCGGCGGATTCGATGATTTCCACCGAATCGCCCGAACGCATGAGAAGGCGACCTTGCAGGTCGATGCCCTCGAAAACGCCGCCACGCGCACCGCGCGGATCGGAGACGTGGATGGGCCCGCCGAGCCCCGCTGCCGAGGCGAGCCATTCCTCGCGGATCGCGGCGAAGCCAGCGCCCCGCGCCCAGAGCGCCAACATCGCGTCGAAGCGGCGGGCCAGACGTGGGAACAAGTCTTCCGGGCCGACCGGCCGTCCCAGGAGACGGCTCAAATTCGTCGTGGGGTATGCGAGGCCCGGCGGCGAGATCGCGAGGTTCACGCCGAAGCCGACGACGGCCGCGAAGCGCCGCCAGGGCGTCGTGACGCCCTCGATCAGGAGGCCCGCCAGCTTGGCGCCGTTCGAGACGAGGTCATTCGGCCATTTCAGTGAGATCTCGGCCCCGCCGAGATCGGCGACGGCCCGACGCAGCGCGACGCCGGCCACGAACCCGATTTGCGGAGCGATCTCGGTATCGCAGGGGTCGAGGATCAGCGCGCTCGCATGCAGATTTCCAGCGGGAGAATGCCAAACGCGCCCGTGACGACCACGGCCCGCGGTCTGCTCGTCCGCCCAAATCCAGAGGTGTCCGGGATCGCCCGCGAGCGCGCGCTCCCGCGCTTCGTCGCTCGTGGAGCCCAACCGCGCGTGGCGCTCGATGCGCCAGGCATCGAAAGGAGGGTCCAAGACTTCAGACGCGGGATCAGGAGATTTCAAAACAGCGACTTGGCGGCGGCCATCGCCGCGTCGGTCAGGGGCGCCGGCGCGAGCGCGTAGAAGATCAGGAGCGCCGTCGACAGCGCCAGGATGACGCGCGTCGCCGCGCCCTGCGGATCGAAGGCCTTCGCCGGCTCGTCGAAATACATGATCTTGACGATGCGCAGGTAATAATAGGCGCCGACCGCGCTGAGCAGCACGCCGATCACCGCGAGGCCATAGAGATCGGCCTTCATCGCCGCTGCGAAGACGTAGAACTTGGCGAAGAAGCCCGCCAACGGCGGAATGCCGGCCATCGAGAACATCATCGCCGCGAAGAAAAACGCCATCGGCGCGTTGGTGCGCGCAAGACCGGCGAGATCGGAGATGTTCTCGACATAGACGCCGTCGCGCCGCATCGAAAGGATGGCGGCGAAGGACCCCAGGGTCATCACGAGGTAGATCGCCATATAAACGGCGACGCCATGGGCGCCCTCGACCGTGCCCGCCGCGAGGCCGACCAGCGCGAAACCCATGTGACCGATCGAGGAATAAGCCATCAGCCGCTTGATGCTGGTCTGCCCGATCGCCGCGAACGAGCCCAGCGCCATCGAGGCGATCGCGATGAACGTGACGATCTGCCGCCATTCGCCGGCGACGCCTGGAAAAGCCGTCAAAGTCACCCGCACCAGCACCGCCATCGCCGCCATCTTCGGCCCCGTGGCAAAGAAGGTCGTCACCGGCGTCGGCGCACCTTGATAGACGTCGGGCGTCCACATGTGGAACGGCACCGCCGATATCTTGAAGGCAAGACCCGCCAGCACGAAGACCAGGCCGAACACCACGCCGAGCGGCGAAGGACCCTTCAGCGCCGCGGCGACGCCCGAGAAGGAGATCGTGCCGGAATAGCCGTACATCAGCGATATGCCGTAGAGCAGCATGCCCGAGGAGAGCGCGCCGAGCACAAAATATTTGATGCCGGCCTCGGAGGAGCGCAAGTCGTCGCGGCGATAGGCGGCGACGACATAGAGCGCCAGACTCATCAGTTCGAGGCCGAGGTACAGCGCGATGAAATCGGTGGCCGATATCAGCATCATCATGCCGAGCGTCCCGAGCAACAGCAGCACGGGAAATTCGAAGCCGCCGATCTTGTGGCTGCGCATGAAGTCGATCGACAGCAACAGCGTCGCCAGCGAGCCGATCAGCGCGAGCGCCTTCATGAAGCGCGCGAACGCATCGTCGGTGAAGGCGCCATAGAACGTGACGCCCTCCGGCCGGTCTCCGACCAAAAGGACGACGAGCGCGACGCCGAGCAGCGCGACGGCGCCCTCGGTCACCAACCAGACCGAGCGCTCCCCGCGCAGCGCCCCGAGGAGGATGAGCACGAGCACGCCGAACGCCAGGATGAATTCGGGCAGGATGACCGGGAGAGAAAGCGCCGTCGCGTTCATGGGTAGTGCATCCTTGGGATTTCGCGTGCGTACATGGACCCTCAGAGCCCCGCCGTCTTCGTCGTGGCGATCGCATGATTGACGCCCTGCACCAAGGCGTCGATCGACGCCGCGCTGGCGTCGATGATCGGCTGCGGGTGCACGCCGTAGTAGAGCGTCAGCAGCAGCAAAGGTGTGAGAGTCGCGATCTCGCGTCCGTTCAAGTCCCGTATGTTCATCAGGCTCGGCTTGTCGAGCACGCCGAATATGACGCGACGGTAGAGGTAGAGAGCATAGGGGGCCGACAGGATGAGTCCCGTGGCGGCGAACAAGGCCACCCAGGGGACGGCCTGGAAGGCGCCGATCAGCGTCAGGAACTCGCCGATGAAACCCGAGGTGCCGGGCAAGCCGATATTGGCGAGCGTGAACACCATGAACGCGACCGCATAGCGCGGCATGCGGTTCACGAGCCCGCCATAGGCGGCGATCTCAAACGTATGCATGCGGTCGTAGACGACGCCGACGCAGAGGAACAGCGCGCCCGAGACCAGGCCGTGGCTCACCATCTGGTAGACCGCCCCCTGCACGCCCTGGGTATTGACGGCGAACAGCCCGATCGTCACGAAGCCCATGTGGGCGACGGAGGAATAGGCGATCAGCTTCTTCATGTTCTCCTGCGCCAGCGCGACGAGCGAGGTGTAGATGATGGCGATGATCGACAGCGCGAACATCAGCGGCGCGAAATAATGCGAGGCGTCGGGGAACATCGGCAGCGAAAAGCGCAGGAAGCCGTACCCGCCCATCTTCAGGAGGATGCCGGCCAGGATGACCGAGCCCGCCGTTGGCGCCTCGACATGCGCGTCGGGCAGCCAAGTATGCACCGGCCACATCGGCAGCTTCACCGCGAACGAAGCCAAGAAGGCGAGCCAGAACCATTTCTGCATCGAGGGAGCGAAGGCGGTCTTCAGCAGCACTTCGATGTCGCTCGTGCCGGCGGTCCAATACATCGTCATGATCGCCAGCAGCATCAGCAGCGAGCCGGTCAGCGTATAGAGGAAGAATTTGAATGCGGCGTAGACGCGCCGTCCGTGGCCCCAGATGCCGATGATCAGGAACATCGGGATCAGGACGCCCTCGAAGAAGATATAGAACAGGACGATATCGAGCGCCTCGAAGACGCCGATCATCAGCGTTTCCAGCATGAGAAACGTGATCATGTACGCCTTGACGCGGCTCTGGATCGGGGCCCACGAGGCGAGAATACAGATCGGCATCAGCAACGTCGTCAGCAGCACGAAAGGCATGGAGATGCCGTCGACGCCGAGCTTGTAGAGCATGACGTGCGAGAACCAGTCGCGCTGTTCAACGAGCTGGAAACCGGACTTCGACGTATCGAACTGGCTCCATGCGCAAATGCTCAGAACGAACGTGATCAGCGTCGTCCACAGCGCAATCCAGCGCGCATTGTCTTTCGTCGCTTCGCTCTCGCCGCGCAGACACAGGATCAGCAGTGCGCCGGCGACCGGAAGGACCAGCAGCGCGGAAAGAATCCAGTTGCCGGACATCAGTGGATTCCCCCGAAGAGATACCAGGTCGCGAACGCGGCGACGCCGAGCAGCATCGCAAAAGCGTAATGGTAGATGTAGCCGGACTGCAGGCGCACGACGTTTCGCGTCACGTCGAGCACGCGCGCAGAGATGCCGTCGGGCCCCATACCGTCGATGATGAAACCGTCGCCGCCCTTCCAGAACAGCCGCCCGATCCAGAACGCCGGCCGCACGAACAGGAAGTCGTAGAGCTCGTCGAAATACCACTTGTTGAGGAGGAAGCGGTAGAGCAGCGGATTGCCCGCGGCCCAACGCGCCGGCGCCGTCTTGTCGACGACATACATGTAGTAGGCGACCAGCAGCCCAGCGAGCATCATCAGGGTCGGGGACAGCGAAACGAGCCAGGGAACCGTTTCCATTTGTTCCAGGATCTTGTTGGTCGGCCCGACAAACAGCGAGCCCTTCCAAAATCCCTCGTAGCCGCTGCCGATGAACCAATGCCGGAACAGCATGCCGGCAAACGTCGCGCCGAAAGCGAGCGCGGCGAGCGGGACCAGCATCACATTGGGCGATTCGTGCGCCGGGTGGTGGTCGCCATGCCCGTGATTGTCGTGCCCGTGATCGTCCTGGCCGTGCGCGGCGGCGGGCAAGGAGGCCGACCAGTCGCCGCGATGGCCGAAGAAGGTCATGAACATCAGGCGCCAGGAGTAGAACGACGTCAGCGCGGCGGCTGCGTCGACGCAGAGGAAGGCGTAGACCGAGCCGTAGCCGTGTGAGGCGTAGGCCGCCTCGATGATCGCATCCTTCGAAATAGCGCCCGCGAAGCCGATCGGGACGAACGGAATGCCGACGCCCGTGAGCGCCAGCGTGCCGGCCACCATCATCCAGAAGGTGAACGGCATTTCGCTTTTCAACCCGCCCATCGCCCGCATGTCCTGCTCGTGATGCATCGCGGTGATGACGGAGCCCGCGCCGAGGAACAGCAGAGCCTTGAAGAAGGCGTGCGTAAAGAGATGGAAAATCCCGAGTCCATAGCCGCCGACGCCGAGCCCGACGAACATGTAGCCGAGCTGCGAGCACGTCGAATAGGCGATGACCTTCTTGATGTCGTTCTGCACCAGGCCGACCGTGGCGGCGAACATCGCCGTAGTCGCGCCGACGATCGTCACGACGCTGAGCGCGGTCGGAGAGAGGTCGAACAGAGGCGACAGCCGCGCCACCATGAACACGCCAGCGGTGACCATCGTCGCGGCATGAATCAGCGCGGAGACCGGCGTCGGCCCCTCCATCGCGTCTGGCAACCAGGTGTGCAGCAAGAACTGCGCCGACTTGCCCATCGCGCCCATGAACAGCAGCAAGCAAGCAAACGTCAGCTTGTCGGCGTTGAGACCCCATAGGTGATAGGACTGGCCGGCGAGGCCGGGCGCCGCGGCGAACACCTGTTCGAAACTCACCGAGCCAGTGAGCTGGAAGACCAGGTAAATGCCGAGCGAGAAGCCGAAGTCGCCGACGCGGTTGGCGACGAAGGCCTTGATCGCGGCCGCGTTGGCCGAGGGCTTCTCGTACCAGAACCCGATCAGCAGATAGGACATCAGCCCGACGCCTTCCCAGCCGAAGAACATCTGCACGAGATTGTCCGCCGTCACCAGCATCAGCATGGAGAAGGTGAACAGAGAGAGATATGCAAAGAAGCGTGGCCGGCTCGGATCCTCGGCCATGTAACCGATCGAATAGAGATGTACGAGGAAGGAGACGGTGTTCACGACGACGAGCATCACCGCCGTCAGCGTGTCGATGCGCAAGGACCAAGGGACCGAGAGCTTGCCGGAAATGAACCAATTCGCAACCGGCACGATTTCGGCATGCTCCTGCCCGCCGAAGCCGACCGTGAAGAAGGCGATCCATGACAAGAACGCGCAGAAGCCGAGCAGGCCGGTGGTGACCAGCTCGGAATTTCGTGCGCCGATCTGCTGCCCGAACAGGCCTGCGATCAGGAAGCCGAGGAGGGGAAGGAAGACGATGAGGTCGTAAAACATTCCCGTCTCAACCCTTCATCGCGTTGATGTCTTCGACCGCGATCGAGCCGCGGTTACGGTAATAGGCGACGAGAACGGCCAGACCGATCGCCGCCTCCGCCGCCGCCACCGTCAAAATGAACAAAGCGAACACCTGGCCCGTCAGATCGCCCGACTGCGTCGAAAACGCGACGAGATTGATGTTGACCGAAAGCAGGATCAGTTCGACGGACATCAGGATAATGATGATGTTCTTGTGGTTGAGGATGATGCCCGCGATCCCGATCGTGAACAGGATCGCCGCAAGCGTCACATAGTGGCTGAGACCGATTGCCATGGGCTGGTATCCCCTAAATTCCGGCGCGCGAAGCGACTTTGCGCAGTTCGACACCCGTCGCCGGCGTCCGCGCGACCTGGTCGGATATATCCTGCCTCTTGACGCCCACCTTGTGACGCAAAGTCAGGACGATCGCCCCGATCATGGCGGTGAGCAGGATGAAGCCGGCGGCCTGGAAGAAGAAGAAATAATGCGTATAGAGGACACGCCCGAGCGCGGCGGTGTTGGAGATAGTGCCCGACGGCGTGACGGCGGCCGCGGCGGTCGAGGAGCGCGTCCATTGCACGGCGGCGTAACCGAGTTCCGCTGCTACGCAGAGCGCGATCAGCCCGGCGATCGGCAGATATTGCACAAAGCCCTGCTTCAATTCGGCGAAGTCTACGTCGAGCAGCATCACGACGAAGAGGAACAGCACTGCGACCGCGCCGACATAGACGACGATCAACATGAAGCCGAGGAACTCGGCGCCCATCAGCAAGAACAGGCCCGCGGCGTTGACGAAGGCGAGAATCAGGAAAAGCACGGAATGCACGGGATTCTTGGCGAGAATCACCGCCAGCGCGGATAGAATCAGCACCGTCGAGAAGAGCCAGAAGAATATCGCGTCGGCTTGCATCGTTTGTTCCCTGCCAGCACTTCTCCCCTCTCCCCTTGCGGGAGAGGGGTCGGGGGTGAGGGGTCGGCGCGCAAGCGCCTTGCGGCGCGACCCCTCATCCGGCGCTTCGCGCCACCTTCCCCCGCAAGGGGGGAAGGGGCTTTCACCTATACGGCGCGTCCATTGCGATATTGCGCGCGATTTCGCGTTCCCAGCGATCGCCGTTGGCGAGCAGACGATCCTTGTCGTAGTACAATTCTTCGCGGGTCTCGGTGGAGAACTCGAAATTCGGCCCTTCGACGATCGCGTCCACGGGACAGGCCTCCTGGCACATGCCGCAATAGATGCACTTTACCATATCGATGTCGTACCGAGTGGTGCGGCGCGTGCCGTCGTTGCGGCGCGGTCCAGCCTCGATCGTGATCGCCTGCGCGGGACAGATCGCCTCGCAGAGCTTGCAAGCAATGCAACGCTCCTCGCCGTTGGGATAGCGGCGCAACGCGTGTTCGCCGCGAAAGCGCGGCGAAAGCGGCGACTTCTCGTTCGGGTAGTTGAGCGTCGCCTTCGGCTTGAATATATAGCGCACGGAAAGGGCGAACGCGGCGAGGAACTCGCTCAGGAACAGCGAGCGCGCGGCTTGATCCAACCTAATCGCCATCGCAATTCTCCACGGACAAATCGAGCGAGGGACGTCGCGTCCCTCATGAGTGCGCGCCCCAGCCCGTCGCTTCCAATACGCCCGCCACGGCCACCACCATGAAGATCGAGATTGGTAGGAACACCTTCCAGCCAAGCCGCATCAACTGGTCGTACCGATAGCGCGGCACGAAAGCTTTCACCATCGAGAACATGAAGACGACGCTCCAGGCCTTGATGAGAAACCAGATCACGCCCGGCACCCAGGTGAAGGGCGGGAACGGAATCGGAGACAGCCAGCCGCCGAGGAACAGCACCGTCGTGAACGCCGACATCGACAACACGGCGACGAGTTCCGAGAGGAACTGCAGCATATAGAGCGAGGCCGAGTACTCGACCGCATAGCCGGCGACCAATTCGGATTCGGCCTCGACCAGATCGAACGGCGCCCGGTTCGTCTCCGCCAGCGCCGAGACGAAAAAGATGATGAACATCGGCAACAGCGGCAGCCAGTACCATCCAAGCAGGCCGAGACGGGTATCCTGCGCGCGCACGATGTCGGAAAGGTTCAACGAACCCGCGCACAGCAGCACGGTGACGAGGACGAAGCCGATCGAGACTTCGTAGGAGACCATTTGCGCGGCGGAACGCAGCGCCGCCATGAAGGGATATTTCGAATTCGACGCCCAGCCGGCCATGATGATGCTGTATACGCCGAGCGACGAGATGGCGAACAGATAGAGCACGCCGACGTTGATATTCGCCACCACCCATCCGTCGCTGACCGGCATCACAGCCCATGCCGCCAGGGTGAGCGCCACGCCAACCCAAGGCGCGAGGATGAACACGCCTTTGTTGGCGCCTGCCGGAATCACCGGCTCCTTGAAGACGAACTTGAGGAGATCCGAGAAAGGTTGCAGCACGCCCCACGGCCCGACCACGTTGGGGCCGCGGCGCAATTGCACGGCGGCCCAGATCTTGCGTTCGGCGTAGATCATCACCGCCGAGGACAGCAGCACACAGACGAGCAGCACCAGGCTCTCCAACACGTAGCGAACGAAAGAACCGATCGCCGTGTCATGCATCCAGTCGTCGATCCGGTCCGCCAAGCCGCTGGCGAAGAACGCCCAGACCAACAGCGCGACGACGACGATCGCCGCCAGGGCGACAAGACCGATGACGACGAGCGGTGATCGTTCCTGCGCGGGTCGGCTGGGAGTGGCGCTGGTCATTTCGGATCCTATTCCGCGGCGCGGGCGAAGCGGTCCTTCGCCAAGGCCGAGCACTCGGCCATGACGCGAGAGGCCCGCGCGATCGGGTTGGTGAGGTAAAAGTCGGAAACCGGCGACGCGAACGGCGCCGAGCCGAGTTCGCCGGCGCCGCCGATGCCGGCGATCACCGAGCCGTCGGCCGGCGTGACGACATCGATCTGGGCGAGATGGGGATGCGCGCGTGCGAGCGCGGCGCGTAACTGGCTCTGCGAATCGAACGGAAGTTTCGCGCCGACCGCCTCGGAAAGCGCGCGCAGGATCGCCCAGTCTTCGCGGGCGTCGCCGGGTGGGAATATCGCGCGCTCCGCGAATTGCGGTCGGCCTTCCAGGTTGACATGAGTTCCCGTCTTTTCGGTATAGGCGCCGCCGGGCAGAATCACGTCGGCGCGATGCGCGCCCTTGTCGCCATGGGTGCCGATATAGACGACGAACGCGCCGGGTTGGATCTCGATTTCGTCGGCGCCGAGATTGACGAGCACGTCGAGCGCGCCAGCCTCGACCATCGCCCGAGCGTCCAGGCCGCCGGCCGCCGGAACGAGCCCGAGATCGAGGCCGCCGACCCGCGAGGCGACGCTGTGCAGCACATTGAAGCCGTTCCAGCCTTCCTTGACGACCCCGAGAGAGACCGCCGCCTTGGCCGCGAGGGTAAGGATAGCCGCGCCGTCGGGTCGCGCGAAGGCGCCAGCGCCCATTATGAACATGGGTTTGGCTTTGTTGGCCGGCGGGTGATCGGCGAAACGGGCGAGCGAGTCCGGCCCGGCGCCGAGGTAATTATAACTGTAGGTGAGGTCGGCCCTTTCGCCGACGACGCCAATCAGGCAATCGCCCCTGAGCCAGCGCTTGCGGATGCGCGCATTGAGCACCGGCGACTCCAGCCGAGGGTTCGAGCCGATGATCATGATCGCGTCGGCGGCGTCGATTCCCGCAACGGTCGAATTGAAGAGGTAGGACGCGCGGCCCCATTTGGGATCGAGCTTCGAGCCGTCCTGGCGGCAATCGACGCTGGCGGCGCCGAGCTTGTCCATCAGGCCCTTCAAGGCGAACATCTCCTCGACGCTCGCGAGATCGCCCGCGAGCGCGCCGATGCGCTCGGGTTTGGCGGCCTTCACCTTCGCGGCGATCGCCGCGAAGGCTCGCGGCCAAGTCGCGGGCGTCAGCTTGCCGTTGATGCGCACATAGGGGCGGTCGAGGCGCTGGGCCTTGAGGCCGTCGACGACGTGCCGGGTCTTGTCGGAAATCCACTCCTCGTTGATCGCCTCGTTGATGCGCGGCAGAATGCGAATGACTTCGCGGCCGCGCGAGTCGATCCGGATCGCCGAACCCAGCGCGTCCATCACGTCGACCGACTCGGTCTTGGAATATTCCCACGAGCGCGCATGAAACTCGATAGGCTTCGCGGTCAGCGCGCCGACCGGGCAGAGATCGACGACATTGCCCTGCAATTCCGAGGTGAGCGCATGCTCGAGATAGGAGGTGATCTCCATGTCTTCGCCGCGACCGATTGCGCCGAGTTCGGGGACACCCGCGACCTCGGTCGCGAATCGCACGCAGCGCGTGCATTGGATGCAGCGGTTCATCGAGGTTTTGACGAGCGCGCCGAGATATTTGTCCTCGACGGCCCGCTTGTTCTCGCGATAGCGCGAGCTGTCGACGCCATAGGCCATCGCCTGATCTTGCAGATCGCACTCGCCGCCCTGGTCGCAGATCGGGCAATCCAACGGATGATTGATCAGCAGGAACTCCATCACGCCCTGGCGCCCTTTGCGCGCCATCGGCGAATTGGTTTCGACCACGGGCGGTTCGCCCTTTGGGCCCGCCCGCAAATCCTTCACCGCCATTGCGCAGGACGCCGTCGGTTTCGGCGGGCCGCCCTTGACCTCGACGAGGCACATGCGGCAATTGCCGGCGATCGAAAGCCGCTCATGGAAGCAGAAACGCGGCACCTCGGCGCCCGCCATCTCGCAGGCCTGAAGCAGCGTGTATTCGGCGGGAACGTCGATTTCCTTGCCGTCGATGACGATCTTGCTCATTCGCCCTTCGCCTCATGGCCCGCTCGCCAATACTCGAGCATGTCGGTGACCGCAATTCCGTCGATGATGGCGCCCGCCAGATTGGCCTTCTCGATCCTCAGCCCGGCGAGGTTGACGTTGTGAATGCGCCAGCCCGACGTATTGATATCGTCGAATGAGCAGCCCGACATGTTGACGTCATGAAAGTCACTGCCGGACAGATTCACGTCTTCGAAGCGCGACCCAGAGAGATCGGCTTTATGAACGTCGAGACGATGTTTTGCACGTTCGATCTTCATTGCGGCGCCCTCGGACAGCGAGATGGACGCCCAGCGCCGACCAACGCTAGCCTCGACAGACCGTCACAGAGGTATTGACGAAGCGGCGAAATAGGTCCGACCGACCCTGCGCCGTCGAGAGGTGCGTTGCTCATTTCACCTTTTCCAACTTTTCCACTCGCTTCTTGAGATCGGGAATCTCGGACTCCATCGATTGGCCCTGGATGTTCGCGTGCATCGCGAACCCTGCCGTTGTAGTCGTCGTTTCCTGCCAGTCGCGAATGTCCTTCCGCAAAGCCTTGAAAAGTTCGCTGTGCTCTTGGGCGCTTTCGCGCAAAGCCGCGATCTCGCCACGCATTTCGCCCAGAAGTTGTAGAGCGAGGTTATCCGGCTCCTTCGCCATTATCGGTCCTCCGCACCCGTTTTCGCTCCGCGGACCACACCGGGCAATTCTGCAAACCATGTCATTTCGGCTTCTCGTTCGCCAGAATTCTCTCCAGTTCCGAAAACAAATCGTCGTAAGTCGCGCCCTGTTTCATCTGCTCGAACCGCGCATATAATTCTTCCAGCTGCTTTTCGATGCGCTGCGAACGCGCCTGCAGCGCCTCGAGGTTCACCGAATGCTCGAGCTGCGTCGCGCGAATTTCGCGCAGCAGCGCCTGGACGACATTGTCCGGCTCCTCCGCCATCCCTCCTACCTCGCCGGCAAGGGAACGGCTTTGCCAGGCGGAAAGGCCGCGAAAGTCAAGAACCTTACGATCCGAGGAAGCATCGCCACGCTACTCCGCCGCCACGCGCACGGCGTCGCTATGTGGGTTGGCCGCGTACTGATCAATGCGCTTTTCGATCTCGGGCCGGAAATGCGCGATCAGGCCCTGGATCGGCCAGGCCGCGGCGTCCCCGAGCGCGCAGATCGTGTGCCCCTCGACCTGCTTGGTGACGTCGAGTAGCATGTCGATTTCTTTCTTTTGCGCGCGGCCCTCGGCCATGCGGGTCATCACGCGCCACATCCAACCGGAGCCCTCGCGGCACGGCGTGCATTGGCCGCAGCTCTCGTGCATATAAAAGTAGGAGAGACGGGTGATCGCGCGGATGATATCGGTCGACTTGTCCATGACAATGACGGCCGCGGTGCCCAACCCCGAGCGCAGCTTGGCGAGCGAATCGAAATCCAGCGGAGTATCGATGATCTGCGCGGCCGGCACCAGGCG
>JBAQGU010000216.1:0-8006 GCA_049287975.1 Roseiarcus sp. | reverse complement strand
CAGCGTCGTGCTACACTCTGTCTGCATCGGGGAATTCCTGCCGTCCGCGTGAGCGTTTCTCGTAAAAACACTTTTCGCTGATTCGCAGCCCCGATGCACTTGGTTTGATGAGAAATCCGGGCTAGCGGCCTCGAATTGTGGCTCAGTCTGGATGGCTTCCCCTTCGCTACGCTCTGGGTCGCAATGACGGCTACTCCTCGAACCGCTCGCTCATCCCTTCGCTCCCCTTCGGCGCGATGGACGCATCCGGCGCTGCCGCCGGCAGGCCGGGATCGCGGAAGCGGTTGACAATGGGGTAGCGGCGGTCGCGGCCGAAATTCTTCGGGCCGACTTTGACCCCGGGCGCGGACTGGCGGCGCTTGTATTCGGCGAGGTACAGCAGGCGCTCGATGCGGCGCACGGTGTCGGGATCGAACCCCTCGGCGATGATGTCGGCGACGCGCATCTCCTTCTCGACCAGCCGATGCAGGATCACGTCCAAGGTCGCGTAGGGCGGCAGCGAATCCTCGTCCTTCTGGTCCTCGCGCAACTCGGCCGACGGCGGCTTCGCGATGATCGCGGGCGGAACGACCACGCCATCGGGGCCGAGCGCGCCAAACGGCTTCCAGCGATTGCGCAGTTCGCACAAGCGAAACACCTCGAGCTTGTAGAGGTCCTTGATCGGGTTGAAGCCGCCGTTCATGTCGCCGTACAGCGTGGCGTAGCCGACCGACATCTCCGACTTGTTGCCTGTCGTCACCACCATCGCGCCGAACTTGTTGGAGATCGACATCAGGATCAGGCCGCGCGCGCGGCTCTGGATGTTCTCCTCGGTGACGTCTCGCGCCCGCCCCTTGAACAGCGGCGCCAGCGCGGCCTCGACGCTCTCGACCGGCCCGGCGATCGGGACGATGTCGTAGCGGATGCCGAGCGCCCGCGCGCACGCCTCGGCGTCGCGCAGCGATTCCGACGAGGTGAAGCGATAGGGCAGCATCACGGCGTGGACGCGAGCGGGGCCCAGCGCGTCGACGGCCATAGCGGCGCAGAGCGCCGAATCGACGCCGCCGGAGAGGCCGAACACGACGCCGGGAAACCGGTTGTTCCCGACGTAATCGCGCAAGCCCATCACGCAGGCGGCGTAATCGCTTTCGTCGCCCTGCTCTACCGGCGCACACTCACGCTCGGCGCAGCGCCAGCCCTTCTCGCTGCGTTCCCAGATCGTGCGCACCACGCACCTGCGGAACGCGGGCAGTTGGACGGCGAGCGAGCGGTCCGCGTTCAAGGCGAACGAGCCGCCCTCGAACACGAGTTCGTCCTGGCCGCCGACCTGGTTGAGATAGATCATCGGCAGCCCGCTCTCGACCACGCGCGCAACCGCGATGCTCTGGCGGATCGCGAGCTTGTCGCGCTCGTACGGCGAGGCGTTGGGAACCAAGAGGATTTCGCCGCCGGTCTCGGTGATGCATTCGACGGGCTCCGGCCCCCAGATGTCCTCGCAGATCGGCACGCCTATCCTGACGCCGCGAAACGACAGCGGCCCGGGCGCCGGGCCGGGGCGGAACACCCGCTTCTCGTCGAATACGCCGTAATTCGGCAGATCGACCTTGAAGCGCACCGCCTCGATGCGCCCGCCCGCCAGCAAGGCGACGGCGTTGTAGAGCGAGCCTTGCTCGACCCAGGGCAGGCCGACCAGCACGGCGGGGCCGCCGTCGGCGGTCTCGCGCGCGAGCGTCTCGCAAGCCGTGCGGCACGCCTCCTGGAACGCGGGCTTCAGCACGAGATCCTCGGGCGGATAACCCGAAAGATACAGTTCGGGCGCCAGCATGAGGTCGGAGCCGAACGCGGCGGCCTCCGCGCGCGCTGCTCGCAAGCGGCCGAGGTTGCCCTCGATGTCGCCGACGACGGAGGCGATTTGCGCGAGCGCGATGACGAGCCGGTTGGCGGGTGCGGACATGGGGAGAGTTTAGCGCGGCGCCGGGGCGGGGGGCAAATGGGGGCGTTATCCCCTTCTCCTCTTGCGGGAGAAGGTCCCCGAAGGGGGGATGAGGGGTCGGCGCAGAAGAGGGCGCTGCGGGCGACGGCGCGACGTGGGAACTGAACCGACCCCATCCGTCATCGCTGCGCGATGCCCCCTTCCCCCGCAAGGGGGAAGGGGAGACTTTCCGAATCGCCCGCCGCGGCTTAAATCACCGTAATGTCCGGCATGCCCAAGGCGCCCTCGGCCGCCGAGCCCGAAATCGAAGAAACCGCCCCGATCGACGAAGCCGACGAGGCATCGCCGCCGCTCGACCTCGATCTCGACGACACGCAGGCCGAGCCGGGGCCGATCGCGCGCGGCGCGGCGGTGATCAGGTCGTTCTGGCAGCATGCGCCGCTGGGGCCGGGCGTCTATCGCATGATCGGCGACGACGGCGAGGTGCTCTATGTCGGCAAGGCCCGTTCGATCAAGAAGCGGATTCTGAGCTACACGACGCCGGAGCGGCAGTCGACCCGCATCGCGCGCATGATCTCGCAGACCGTCTCGATGGTGTTCGTCACCACCGAGAGCGAGGCCGAGGCGCTGCTGCTGGAGGCCAACTTCATAAAGCAGCTGAAGCCGCGCTACAACGTCACGCTGCGCGACGACAAGAGCTTCCCCTATATCCTGATCACCGGCGGCCACGAGGCGCCGCAGATCGCCAAGCATCGCGGCGCGCGCACGGGAGACGGCGCCTATTTCGGCCCGTTCGCGAGCGCGACCGCCGTCCACCGCACGCTGAACGCGCTGCAACGCGCGTTCCTGCTGCGCACCTGCTCGGACAGCTTCTACGCCAACCGGACGCGGCCCTGCCTGCTGTATCAGATCAAGCGCTGCTCGGCGCCCTGCACCGCCGAGATATCGCTCGACGGTTACGCCGAACTGGTTCGCGAGGCGCGCGATTTCCTGTCGGGGCGCAGCCGCGCGATCCGCCAGCGGCTCGCGCGGGAAATGACCGAAGCCTCGGAGGCGCTGGAATTCGAGAAGGCGGCGCGGCTGCGCGACCGCATTTCCGCGCTTTCGGCGATCCAGGGCGAGCAGAGCGTCAATCCGCGTTCGGTGCCGGAGGCGGACGTGTTCGCGATCGCCGAGCAGGCGGGGCATTTCTGCATCGAGGCGGTATTTTTCCGCACCTATCAGAATTGGGGCAATCGCGCCTATTTCCCGCGCGCCGACCGCGCGCTGAGCGCGGCCGAGGTATTGGATGCGTTCCTCGCGCAATTCTATCTCGATCGGCCCGCGCCGCGCCTCGTGCTGTTGAGCCACGACGTGCCCAGCGCCGCGACGCTGTGCGAAATCCTGAGCGCTCGCGCGGGCCATCGCATCGGGATAGGGTCCCCCAGGCGCGGCGAGAAGAAAGAGTTGGTGGAGAACGCGCTACGCAATGCGCGCGAGGCGCTTTCGCGCAAACTGGCGGAGGCGGCGAGCCAGGAGAAGCTGCTCGGCGCGCTGGGCGCCGCCTTCGGCATGACGGCCGCGCCGCGCCGCGTCGAGGTGTACGACAATTCGCACATCATGGGCACGAACGCGATCGGCGCGATGATCGTCGCCGGACCCGAGGGCTTCGTCAAGAACCAATACCGCACCTTCAACATCAAGAGCGCCGCGCTGACGCCGGGCGACGATTACGCGATGATGCGCGAGGTGCTGACGCGTCGCTTCGCACGGTTGCAGCGCGAGGCGATGGCGCCGACGGAGGAGGGCGCGTTCCCCGACAAGCCGGACCTCGTCATCATCGACGGCGGACGCGGGCAGTTCGAGGCGGCGCGGCAGGTGTTCGCCGAACTGGGCGTCGAGGGGGTCAAGCTCGCCTCGATCGCCAAGGGCCCCGACCGCAACGCCGGGCGCGAGGCGTTCTTCGTCGAAGAACGCGAGCCGTTTCGCATGCCGGAGCGTGATCCCGCGCTGTTCTTCGTGCAGCGGCTGCGCGACGAGGCGCATCGCTTCGCGATCGGCACGCACCGCGCCAGGCGCAAGAAGGAATTCGTGAAGAGCCCGCTCGACGAAATCCCTGGCGTCGGCCCCGCGCGCAAACGCGCGCTGCTGCACGCGTTCGGCACCGCGAAGGCGGTGGCGCGTGCCGGGTTGGCGGATCTCGAGACGACGCCGGGACTGAACGCGGCGACGGCGAAGCGGGTTTACGCGTTCTTTCGCGAGGGGGCGGGGTAGGGCGATGGCCGGAGCGGCCTATCGCGCATGCGTGCCATACCGTCAAATCCTTCCCCGAGAGCTGCGCCCGCGCGTTGGGCCATTCACTCTGGAGCGCGCTCACCGCCTCGACGGTGGCCTGACGAGGCACTACGCTGCCACGAAAGCTCGCGGCACGGCATGACGAGCGGAGGGGAGCAGCAGAATGGCTTCGGTCGACGTCGTCAACATACGCAAGGCCTATGGAGGCCTCGAGGTCATTCACGGCGTTTCGGTTTCCATCGACGACGGCGAGTTCGTCACCCTGGTCGGCCCCTCAGGTTGCGGCAAATCCACGCTGCTGCGCATGATCGCGGGGCTGGAATCGATCACCGACGGGGCGATCAAAATCGGCGGGCGCGTCGTGAACACGTTGGCGCCGAAAGACCGGTGGACGATGGCTGCGCTCTCGACAGCCGCGATCGCCCCGCTGGTGCTGATCGGAATATTTCTGGAACGTTACATAGTGATGGGACTGACTGCCGGGTCGGGCAAATAGAGTTGCGCAACGCCCGCAGGGAGGGCGCGCTCCACCAATCCGCTCAGAGCGAGATCCGACGTCCTTCTTCGGCCGCCCAGTAGGCGGCGTAGTGGATCCGAATGGCTTCGTACGCGAGGTCGATGCCGGCCAGCGGCTCCCGGCCGTAGGCTACGCACTCCATGAAGTCCTGGATCTCTTGGCAGTAGCCGCGAGTCCATTCCTCATCGAGACAAACGAATTGCCACCCGGTCTTCCGGTCGACCTTTTCCGTGATGTAGACGCCGTCCAGCTTGGATTCGTCGGTGAGATAGGAAACCATGTGGTTGTTGGGCGCGATGTTGGCGAGCAGTACGCCGCCGGTCGTGTAGGTCTCGACGAGATTGCGGACGCCGCCCAGGATCGTGTCGCAGGCGAAGATCGTGGCCTTGGTCGCATCCGAGAACGTCAGCGTCATCGTCCCCCAGTCCTCGACGTCGGCGGGGCTCGCCTGGATGAAGCGTCGCTCGTCCGGCTCCAAGCCGGCGCTGAGCGCGCCGACATCGCAGGTGACGCCGGTGACCGCGATCCTCTCGCCGCGCGCCTTGGCTTCCACCTGCTTGAGATGCAGGACGGCGGAGAGAGGGTGGCAGCCTTGGCGAATCAGCGCGCCGCCGCCGGTCATCGACCATTGCGCGGCATGAGGGGCGTGGGAGCCGCTATGGCTCTCCTCCGCCTTCATGAACAGAATCTTGTCTTTGGCGGCCTTCAAAATCTCCGCCGTCTTGGTTACGGCCGGGGCATAGACCCAGTCCTCGGCGTACATGAAGAGCCGGCCGCTGGCGCGGATCGCGTCGCGGGTCTCGTCCATTTCCTGCACCACGCGTTCGTACATGAGCGATTTCGCCACGCGCCGACCGATCGGCGTCGGGTCGCCCGACCGGCCGAAATACCCGGTGAAAGGCTTTTCACAGATCACGTGCTTGCCCGCGCGCATGCAGGCGACGATCATTTCGGCGTGCAGCGCCGGCGGCGTGCAGATGTCGACGACGTCGATGGCTTTGTCGGTCAGAAGTTCGCGATAGTCGCGGAATGTCTCGGGAATGCCGAACCGCTTGGCGAACTCGAGCACGTGGTCGCCGCGTGACACGACCGCCTTGATGGTCGCCTCGAGGCCGAACGCGCGGCGATAAGCGCGCATGTGCATTTCCGCGACGAAGCCGCTACCGACGATTCCCACGCAAATCGGTTTCATCGGATCGCTCCCTCGCTCGCTCTCGAAATTCCGCGGTCCAGACAGGTTAGACCGGGCGTGAGCAGGACGTGAGGGCAGTATCCGGACGGCTCCCGTGCCCGGTATCTGATCGTCTCGTTATGCCCCTTTGTCAGTATACATCCCTCGCAAAAGGTGGCACTAGCAAAAAAGCAGGAAGTCGCTACGGCGCCGCTGAATGTCACCAAGACACACGCGGAAATCGAACGCTTGCTGGACGCGACCGACAATCTCGAGCGCATATCGGTCGGAATCTAAGAGAGGAAAGTAAAATGACACGTCGATCTTGTTCCTTTGTATTTGCCGTCGTGCTGGCGGCTAGCTCTGTTTCCATCGCTTCCACAGACGCGTTCGCATGGGTTCGTGCTGGCGGCTATCACGCAGGGGGCTTCCACGGCGGCTATCATCACGGGGGCGCCTACGGCTATCACGGGGGCGCCTACGGCTATCACGGAGGGGGCGTCTACGGCTATCACGGAGGGGGCTACGGCTACGGGGTGGGGGCCGCCGCCGTCGGCCTCGGCGTCGGCGCAGCAATTGGGGCCGCCGCCACGCATTGCGGGTACTACCCTTACGGTCCGTGCTGATCGCAGAACCCGATCCATCAACGCCTCACCGGCGAACCCGGGCTTGCCCGGGCTTCTGGGAAGGGTCGACGCTAAGAAATCAGCTTTTTGAACCAGCCCTTGTTCGGCTCGCTCGCGACCTCGGTCGCGGGCAGTTCGGCGGCGGACGCTTGCGGTGGTGCGAGCGCGGCGGCGAAATTCTGGAAGAATTCTCCCGCGAGCTTCTTGGCTGTCGAGTCGATCAGCCGCCCGCCCAGTTGCGCCAGTTTCCCGCCGATCTGCGCATCGACCTGATAGGCGAGGTTCGTCGCGTCCTCGCTGGGCGACTCCAGCTTTACGGTCGCCCCGCCCTTGGCGAAGCCGGCGACGCCCCCCGAACCTTCGCCCGAAATGCGGTAGCCGTTCGGCGGGTCGAGATCCGACAAGCTGACTTTGCCCGTGAAAGTCGCCTTGACGGGTCCCAACTTTACCACGACCGTCGCGGTCATTTCCGTTGGCGAAATCATTTCGAGGCTTTGACACCCCGGGATGCACTTGCGGAGAATTTCGGGATCGTTGAGCGCGGCCCAGACCTGGTCTCTGGGCGCCGGAACAGATTGAATGTCGTTCATTTGCATGAGGCGGTTCCCCGAACAGGCGACGCTCCCGGCGCGCTGGTGGCGGCCAAACCGTCGAGCTGCGCGACGAACATAGGCCTACCTTTCGAGGGGCCGCGCTGCAAGTCCCTCCGCGGAAGGCGCGCTCGACGCTTCGGTAGCCCCTCGCGAGCGGTTGACCAAACGCATCTGACGCAACATCATCCGACGTGAACGCGCTGGCCGTTCACGCCTGGCTCGCGCTCGCTGGGAAGACGAACTCGAGAGGAAACAGAATGCCAAAAGACAATGCGAAGTCGGGCGTGAATCGCCGCCATCTCCTGCTGGCCGCCGCCGGCGCCGTGCCACTCGTGGCGCTGGCCGCCACCGAGGCCGAAGCCAAGATCCCGCAAGCGGCGGTCGCCTATCAAAATACGCCGAACGGCGACAAGGAGTGCGACAACTGCAATTTCTTCGTTGCGCCGAACGCGTGCAAGACGGTCGACGGCGAGATCGACCCGAAAGGCTGGTGCAAGATCTATGTCAAAAAGCCGGCCAGCTGATTTTCGAGAGCCCGGGTCGATTCGAAGTCTGAGATCGTCGCACCGAATCCGCCCGGGTCCTGCGAATCCCAAATCCGTACGGCTGTTTCGTCGACCTCGTCCCCTACCTCCGCTCCCTTCTCCGCAGCCTCACATAGAGCGCCCCCGCGCCGCCATGGGCGCGGCCCGCTTCCTCGAAGCCCAGCACCACCGCACGCATATCCGCCTCGCGGAGCCATTGCGGCACGAGCCGGCGCAGCACGCCGGGCTCGTCGGCCCAGACGGCCGAGGCTTGTTTCCCGCCTTTGCCGGTGACGACGATCACGAGCTTCGCGCCCCGCGCCTGCATGTGAACGAGAAATCCCCGCAGGGCCTGGTGAGCCTGGGCCTGATTCATCCCGTGCAGGTCG
>JBAQGU010000215.1:0-7134 GCA_049287975.1 Roseiarcus sp. | reverse complement strand
TCGCCATTCTGGGTCATCGCCGCAAGATGTCGACCGCGATCGCGGAGCTTGCCGGCTCGTCCGCGGCCGCCGCCAGACCGACAGGGCGACCGTCGGCAGGTTCGACGACGCCATCCTCGACCGAGGGCGCCGCCGAGCGCCGGCAACTAACCGTGATGTTCTGCGATCTGGTCGGCTCAACCGCGCTGTCGGCGCGGCTCGATCCCGAGGACATGCGCGATGTCATCCGCAGCTACCAGGACGCCTGTTCGGGCGCGGTGGCGCGCTACGACGGGTTTGTCGCGAAATTCATGGGCGACGGCGTTCTCGCCTATTTCGGCTTCCCGCGCGCCCATGAAGAAGACGCCGAACGGGCGGTCCGGGCGGCGCTGGACATCGCGGCGGTCGCCGCGAAGCTCGAAACTCCCGCCCGTCAGGCGCTGAAGGTCCGCATCGGCATAGCGACCGGCATCGTCGTCGTCGGCGATCTCGTCGGAACGGGATCGGCGCAGGAACAGGCCGTGATCGGCGACACGCCCAATCTGGCGGCGCGTTTGCAGGCCCTGGCCGAGCCGGGGAGCGTGCTCGTCGCCGAGGCCACTCGTCGGCTGCTGGGCCGGGCGTTCGAACTGAAGGCCCTCGGACTCCAGACGCTGAAGGGGTTCGACGCGCCCGCTCCCGCCTGGGCGGTCGTGAGGGAGGCCGAGAACGTCAGCCGGTTCGAGGCGTCGCGATCGCATGGCATGACCCCTTTCGTCGGACGAGAGCGCGAGATCGCGCTGCTGCTGGACCGATGGCGCCACGCGACCGAGGGCGAGGGCCAGATCGCGCTGCTCTCGGGCGAGGCCGGCATCGGCAAGTCGCGCATGCTCGCGACGTTGCGCGAGAGGATCGGCGACGCGCCGCATGTGACGACCCGGTATCAATGCTCGCCGCACCACGTCAACGACGCGTTCTATCCCATCGTCAGCCAAATGCGTTACGCGGCCGGCTTCGGCGGCGGCGAATCCGCGGCCGCGCGGCTCGACAAGCTGGACGCCCTGATGGCCCGCTCGGCGGTGGAGTCGAAGGAAGCTGCGGCTCTGCTCGCCGCCTTGCTCTCGATCCCGTTCGAGGGACGATATCCCGCGCTCGAAATGGCGCCGAGCGAACAGAAGGAGCGGACGGTCGGCGCGCTGGTCGCGCTGTTCGAGGGGTTGACCAAGGCCGCCCCGCATCTGGCGCTGCTTGAGGACGCCCATTGGATCGACCCGACGTCGCTCGACGTCTTCAACCGGGTGGTCGACCGGCTGCCCGACTGGCGAGCCTTGCTAATGGTCACCTTCCGACCCGAGTTCGCGGCGCCCTGGGTCGGGCGTGCCAACGTGGAGTTGCTCTCGCTCAGCCGTTTCGGGCGACGGCAGGCGCTCGCGATGATCGATCGGGTCGCCGACGGCAAGCCGCTGCCGGCCGAGGTTCTCGATCAGATCGTCGGCAAGACCGACGGCGTGCCGCTGTTCGTGGAGGAACTGACCAAGACGGTGCTGGAGTCCGGCCTGCTGCGCGAAGAGGACGGGTCCTACGCCCTCGCTGCCGCGCTGACGCCCCTGGCGATTCCCGCGACGTTGCAGGACTCGCTGATGGCGCGCCTGGATCGCCTCGCGCCGGTGAAGGAGACCGCGCAGATCGCCGCGGCAATCGGACGCGAGTTCCCATATCGGCTGCTCGAAGCGGTTTCGCCAATCCAGGGCCGCCCATTGACGGATGCCCTCGGCCAGCTCATGGCGGCGGAGTTGATCCACGGCCGCGGCGCACCTCCGGAGGCGACCTACGTCTTCAAGCATGCGCTCGTCCAGGACACCGCCTACGCCACGCTTCTGAAGAGCCGCCGGCAGCAACTGCACCAGCGAATCGCCGAAGTCGTCCGAGATCGTTTTCCCGAACGGGCGGACCAGGAACCGGGAGTAATCGCCCATCATTTCACGCAGGCGGGGCTGCCGGAGATCGCCGTGGAATGGTGGGGTCGAGCCGGTCGACGGGCGATGGGCCGTTTCGCGAATTTGGAAGCCGTTCCAAGTTTCGCCAACGGCTTGGCGTTGATGGCCGATTTGCCGAAATCCGAGTCCCGCGACAGGCAGGAGCTGTCGTTGCGCCTCGCGCTCGGACCGGCGTTGCTGGCGACGCGTGGATACCCTTCGATCGAAGTCGAGCGCAACTACGAAGCCGCCTCCGAACTCGCGGCGACCCTCGACGACCGAGAGGCCGCGTTCACCAGCGCGCGCGGCCTATGGAACTGCTTCTACGACCGCGGCGATCTCGGCCGCGCTCTGGCGCTGGCCGAGCGGTTGCTCGCCATCGCGAAAGAGGACTCCGGCCCGGAAAAGCAGGGTCTCGCGTTCAGAGCGCTGGGGTCGACGCAAATGACCATGGGCGAGTTCGCTAAATCGATAGACGCTTTCGAGATGTGCATTGCGGTCTCGGGCCACGCCCCCGCCGGCACCTGCTTCGAGCGTCACGGCGAGGAGCCAAAAATCGTCGCGACTTCTTACAAAGGGTGGGTGCTTTGCTTGCGAGGCCTTGCGGACTCCGGCCTGGAGTGCGCGCACTCGGCGCTGTCGCAGGCGAACAGCATCAACCATCCCTTGAGCGTGACGTTCGCGTCGGCAATTCTTTCCCACGTCCTACTGCTTCGCCGCGACTACCCCGCAGGCGAGGCGCTCACCGAGGAACAGATCGAATATTGCAGAGAGCGTGGCTTGGCCTTCTGGTTGGCGTCGATGCATATTTCCCACGGCGTAGCTTCGGCCCACGTTTCCGGCGACGGGAACGGCATAGTCGAAGCGGAGAACGGCAAACTGGACTGGATGAAAACCGGCGCCATGCTGCATGTCCCGACATGGTCTTCGAACATAGCGGACGCCGCCCTCGTCGTGGGCGATATCGCGTCTGCCGAAAAAGCGCTATCGAAAGGCCTGGAAATTTCCAGAGCGAACGGCGAGGAATTTGCGCTCGCGGAACTTCATCGACTGACCGGTCGCCTCCGGGCCAAACAGGATCGTCGGAACGTCGCACGGGACGCGTTCGCCGAGGCCGTCGCGACCGCGCGGCGGCAGGGCGCCGGGCTGTATCTGCTGCGGGCGGCGCGCGACCTGACTCGGTTGCTTGCCGAGGACGGCGATCGAACGGAAGCGCGAAAACTGCTACGGCCGATCATCGAAGACTTCCCGGAGCACCGCGACGGCCTGGACTTCCAAGAGGCAGCAAAACTCCTCGCGCAATTGAGCGACTAGCGTCTTCCCCACCAAGAAGATCGTGGCGTCCGACCGCTTCGTTTGCAACTCCCGGCGTGTTCTATCATAGATTGGACCGCGAGCAGGTTCGGCCGGCCACGCGAGCGTCGAAGCGTCCGCCATGCAGAACTTCAAAACCGTCAGGGAGGACATTGATGACGCCTCATGCCACCACCATCAGAACGACGGCCGGGCGTGGCCGACTGTTCGAAAGCATCCTCGACACGGTCGGCGACACGCCGACCATCCGGATCAACAATCTCAGCGCCGGGGGCTCGACCATCTACGTGAAGGCGGAGTTCTTCAATCCGGCGGCTTCCGTCAAGGACCGGCTCGCGCTCAACATCGTCGAGGAGGGCGAGCGCAGCGGCGCGCTGAAGCCCGGCCAGACGGTCGTCGAAGCGACCAGCGGCAATACCGGGATCGGGCTCGCCATCGTCTGCGCGCAGAAGGGATATCCGTTGGTCGTGACGATGGTCGACAGCTTCTCGATCGAACGTCGCAAGCTGATGCGGATGCTCGGCGCCAAGGTTGTTCTGACACCTCGCGCGCTTAAGGGGTTCGGCATGTACGTGAAGGCCGTCGAACTCGCCGAGGCCAACGGCTGGTTTCTCGCGCGACAGTTCGAGACCAAGGCCAACGCGGACATTCATGAGGCGACGACGGCGCGGGAAATCGTCAACGATTTCGCCGGATCGCGACTCGACTGGTTCGTGACCGGCTACGGCACGGGAGGAACCGTAGTCGGCGTCGCCAGAGTGCTGCGCCAGGAACGGCCCGAAACGCGCATCGTCCTCTGCGAGCCGGCCAACGCGCAACTTGTCGGCAGCGGACTTCCGCAGGCGCGCGCGGAGGACGGCGCTCCCGCCGGCAGCCATCCGTCGTGGGAGCCCCACCCGATCCAGGGCTGGACCCCCGACTTCATCCCGAACGTGCTCCAGGAGGCGATCGACCGCCATCTGTACGACGAAGTGACGCCGATCCCCGGCGCCGAGGGAATGAAATGGGCGAAGGCGCTCGCCCAGAAGGAGGGGATATTCACCGGCATTTCGGGGGGCTCGACCTTCGCCGTCGCGCACCGGATCGGTGAAACGGCTCCGGCCGGGTCCGTCATCCTGTGCATGCTGCCCGACACTGGCGAGCGCTACATGACGACGCCGCTGTTCGACGGGATCGAAGCCGAGATGAACGAGGAGGAGACGGCGCTTTCGCGATCGACGCCCACGGCTCAGTTTCCCGCGCAGTGACCGCGCGAGTAAGAACTCCTATGGATGGATCGCAGAGGAAAGTGAGCGGGTCCGTTGAGGAAACGCTCGATCCGGCCGACTGGGGCGAGGCGCTGGCGGTGTCCCACCGGATCGTCGAGGACGCCGTCGGCTATCTCCGCGACGTCCGCGAACGTCCGGTCTGGCGGGAAATGCCGGAGGACGTGCGGGCCTTCTTCGCCGCGCCCCTGCCGCGGACTTCCCAGCCGCTGCCCGACGTCTACCGCGATGTCGCGGCGAACGTGATGCCCTATCCCATGGGCAACATCCATCCGCGGTTCTGGTCCTGGTACATGGGCTCCAGCAACTTCACGGGAGCGATCGGCGACTTCCTCGCGGCGATCCAGGGCTCCAACCTCGGCGGCGGCAATCACGCCGCCGCGCTGTTGGACCGGCAAGTCGTTGGCTGGTGCAAGGAGATGATCGGCTTTCCCGCTTCGGCCGGCGGCACGCTGGTCAGCGGAGGCTCGATGGCGAACATGGTCGGACTGACCGTCGCCCGAAACGTCAAGGCCGGCGTCGACGTGCGCGAGCACGGCGTCGCCGCGATGGAGAGGCCTCTTCGCTTCTATGGTTCGGATCAGATCCACTCCTGCCACCGCAAGGCGGTGGAGGCCCTCGGGCTGGGGAACAGGGCCCTGCGACGGATTCCCACGGACGCCGGGCTGTGCGTCGACCTCTCGGCGCTGCGGGCGGCGATCACGGAGGACCGCGCGGCAGGCTTCCGACCGGCATGCGTGATCGGAACGGCCGGGACGGTCAACACCGGTGCGATCGATGATTTGCAGGCTCTGGCGACCCTGGTGGCGCAAGAGGACCTCTGGTTTCATGTCGACGGCTGTATCGGCGCGCTGATCGCCGTCGCCCCGGAGAACGCGTATCGCGTCGCCGGAATCGAGAAAGCGGACTCGGTCGCGCTCGATCCCCACAAGTGGCTCCACGCGCCTTTCGAAGCCGGTTGCGCGCTGGTCCGGGACGCCGCGGCGCATCGTGCCGCTTTTGCGGTGACGCCGGAATATCTGGAGCAAACCCCGCGCGGCCTGGCTTCGGGCGACTGGCTGCACGACTACGGCTTGCAGACCTCGCGGGGTTTCAAGGCGCTCAAGATCTGGATGTCGCTCAAGGAGCACGGCGTCGAGAAGTTCGGCCGCCTGATCGACCAGAGCATCGCGCAGGCGGGCTATCTCAGCGCTCTGATCGAGGCCGAGCCCCTTCTGGAATTGGTCGCGCCGACGAACATCAACATCGTCTGCTATCGCTATCGACCCGCCGGGGCCGACGGAGCGGCGCTGAAGACGCTCAACACCGAGATCATGCTACGAATGCAGGAAGCGGGCGTCGCCGCCGTCTCGGACACGACGGTGCGCGGCGAGCATTGCCTGCGCGCGGCCATCAACAATCACCGAACCCGCCGGGAAGACCTGGAACTGCTGGTCCGAGAGACCGTTCGCCTCGGCGACGAGATCGCGCGGGAACCCGCCGAGAAGTGAGATTCTCCGTGCCGTGCCCGTCGCGAGTTCGAACGGAATCGTCCGCCTCGGCAAAAATTGTTCGTTCCAACCTACTCATTCCTCCGGCAACCCCGTCTTTCACTCTTTCGCGCGGGTCTCTTCAACCACGCGACATTCACACCAATGCTATGTTCCGACGGGAATGCCCATCCTTTGCGAGCCAGGGCGAAACTTGGTTAGCGGCCGTCGCCTATAAGAAGGAAACTCCGAGTGTCAGGAACTCGAACCGTTCGGGCGTCCGCATGACAGCTGTCGCCGAATTGGATCACCGCAGTCGCCCCGGTGGAGATGATTCGGCCAGCGGACACAGATGGTCACCGCGATCGGCACGAATCGACCCAAAGCGTTCATTCAGGAAAAGCTATTTCCCGGACTCGGAGTTTCACCGGGACCACGATCGGCGTCAACGGATCGAGGATCGCGGGTCAGACCCATCGCCGAACCCTGCGACAATAGTCGGCGTAGTCTTGGCCAAAGGTTTCGCCGACGCCCACGACGTTCTGGGGCCGGTGCTGAGAGGATTTTCGCCGACGCCGGAAGTTCCGCAGATCGCGGAAGCGATGCGGTTCGTGCCCGCGAACAGAGCGGCCGGCGATCAATCATGACTCGTTCGATCACCGTGGGGACGTGACCGGCCGCTATCCCCCCGTTGCGGTCATTCCGCTCGGGTACCAGACGTATGGTTTTAGCCACTGGTCTCGACAGCGCCCTCGGGAGCTTTGCACGGGCGACCGCACGGACCCGGCTTCGTTTTGTGCGCGCGTCTGATCCTGATAGGGTTGCGCGGGGTCGGCCGCGGCGGCGAATTCGGCCCAGGAGGCGCAAATGACTTTCGAGAGCGGTATGAGCGGGCTGCAGCTTCGCTCCCTTGTCAAAAGCAACGGCGAACTCGAACTCTCGCTGGTCGCCATTCCTACGCCTAAACCCGGCGCGGACGAAGTCGTCGTTCGCGTCGAGGCCGCGCCGATCAACCCGACCGACATTTTCCTCTTGCTGGGCGCAGCCGACTTGGCGACGTTCGAGGCCTCCGAGGCCGGCGGCCGCGCCGTCGTCAAGGCCAAGATTCCGGCCCCGGTGATGAAGGGCATGACAGGGTGCCTCGATCAGTCC
>JBAQGU010000214.1:0-3121 GCA_049287975.1 Roseiarcus sp. | reverse complement strand
CCATTTCGGTGGCGGCGCGGCGGTCGCGTCGGGCGCCCGCACCGCCATGCGCAGCACCCCGCCGCGCGGCGAGAGGGTCCAGCGAGCGACCCAATCGATGAAATCCCGCAATGGCTTGCGGAGCGGCGGCCAGTCTCGAACCTCTACGATCGACTTGAGATTGTCGCCGCCGCCCGCGCGCGTCGCCCAGACGACGCCCGTCGCGATCCGCGTTCCCAGCGGCATGGCGACGAATTGCCCAGGCTCGAGCCGTAAGCCGGCGGGGACGCGATAGCTATAGGCGGTGTCGACCGCGACGGGGACGAGCACGTCGGCGACGATGCTCGAAGGCGTCGCGTCCGCTTCGTCGGAGGACGCGGCGTTCATGCCCACGCAACGATCATTCGGCTCGACGGCGAGGAGCTCTCATCCTTATCCCTTCCACGCGTCACTGGTTCATAAGAATCGCGCCGCATCAGCCGGAACTAGTCGGGCGCGTTGTTCAAAAGGAGGTCCTTCAACGTTGTGTCATTCCCACGAAAGCGGGAATCCAGAGCCCCGGCAGCGCGGCCAAGTCTGGATGCCCGCTTTCGCGGGCATGACACTGACGTTTCTGAGTCATCCCCCCATTTTGAACGACTCACGCGACTAGGGCATGAAGGCGTGTGCGGCGATCCACCCAGACCCCGCGGCGGCGCAATTTCCGACGGCTGGGTGAGCGTGGGGTCACGCCGCCCCCTTCGCGCCCGCGTCTCCCAGAACCTGCAGCAGCCGGTCGAGGCCGGCGGACGACAGTCGAACGACGCCGGTGTAGGGCGAACTCAGTTCGAGGATCAGAAAGATCGCGCTGGCGATGGCGATCGCCCCGGCCAAATGCGCGCCGACCGTCACGGCATTCGGCGTCGCGACGAGGCCGTTGCCGAGAAAGAGCGCGCAGGCCCAGCAGACGACGACGACCAGCACGTAAGGTGGAAACGGATTGGCGAGCTGCCGGGCCATCAGCATTTGCATTTCGGCGAATTTCTTCGCGTTATCCCTCGCGGAGGTCAGCAATTGCCGCTGCGCCTCGGTCGAGGGCTGGAGGCTGTCGAAATAGCTGCTGAGCCCATGCAGCGTCGCCCGGGTTTCCTCGAGGGTGAACGGCTGTGGCCCCCGCTTTCCGTCGCCGAAGAAGCGGGCGCGCGAACGCCCGAGCGCCGCCTGCAAGCCGGCGCGTCCGGGCGCAGCCTCGGGCCCATAGTGCTCGAGCGCGAGATCGAGCTCGATCACCACCGGCCCCAGACCCTGCGCCTCGTCCCGTTGCGTCGTGTAGACGGTGAAGGCGGTAAAGACGAGGAGACCGAGCACGAGCGCCAGCAGCAAAGTGACGAGCCCGACCATCGCCCCGACGGTCCCCCTGGAGTCCGTCAGCGCCTGCGCCGGCACGATATGTTGCAGGAGCATGCCCACTACGCTGGCGCCGAAGGTCGCCAACGCGACGGCGATCGATCGTTTCCCGGAATTCATCCACCGTCCCCCGCGCCCATACCGCAGGGGCGAAGCTGACGGGACAAACTCGAGGCGTCAAGCCGCGGGGGTACGGCGACAGTGCATTTTATAGGGGACCAAGGCGACGCCCAACAACAGTTGGCGAGTCTACGAGACCCGCGGCCTCTACCCGCAGCTACCCGTCAGCCGGTTTGGCCGCGCCCCGTCCGCTGACGCCGTTGGTCACTGAAACACTTACCACACGACCGGTTTTGAGAACTCGTCGGCGGACCACCTCGTCGAGAGATGGATTGCTTCGCTACGCTCGCAATGACGGGGAGCGCCCGTCGAGGCAGCCGCGGGAAACGTCGCTACTTCGTCACCAGCCGGTAGAACACGACATCGGCGGTCGGGCCGAACACGAAGTTCTTCACGTTCGCGCGCTCGGCGATTTGCTTGGTCTCCTGAAACATGATCACGAACGGACCTTCGTCCATCACCTTGGCTTGCAGGTCTTTGTACTCCGCCTCGCGCTCGGCCGCGTCGCGCTCGCGCACCGCCGCGTCCGCCATCTTGGTGATTTCAGGGATGTCCCAGGCGTTGCGCCAGGCCAATGGCTTTGACTTTGGGTTGTCGGAATTGTCGGGGTTGCGCGCGAACGAATCCGCGTTGGTGTGCGGGTCCATGTAATCCGGCCCCCAATAAACCAGCAGCATTTGGTGCTGACGCGCGCGGTATTTGGTCAGAAGCGTCTTCTGCTCCTGCGGATTGAGCGTGACCTTGATGCCGCCTTGCGCCATCGTCGACTGGATCGATTGAGCCATGTTCAGATACGGCGAGGAATTCGGCGTATCCAGGGTCACCTCGAAGCCGTTGGGATAGCCGGCCTCGGCGAGCAGCGTTTTGGCCTTGGCGGGATCGAAGGAAAACTCGTTCTTGTCGAGCGAGGCCCAGAAACCCGAGGGCCAGAAAGTCTGATGCACCGCGAACTGACCCTTCAGGAAGCTGTTCGCCATGCCGTCGTAATCGACGAGATCCTTTACCGCCTGCCTGACCTTCACCTTCGCGAACATGGGCGTCTTCACGTTGAGGCCGACATAGACCAGCGTAGCCTGCGGCGAGCTCGTGATGACGACGTCTTTGTCTCCGGCCAGGCCGGCGATCTGGTCCGGCGTCAGATTCTCGGCGATGTCGGCGTCGCCTTTCTCGATCAGCAGGCGCTGCGTCGCGGGCTCGGGAACGTGGCGCACGACGACGCGCTTGATTGTCGGCGCGCCGCCACGATAGTCTGGAAACGCGTCCATCACCACGCTTTCGTTGGCTTTCCAGCTCTTCAGCACGAAGGCGCCGGAGCCGGCTGAGTTGGTCTTCAGCCACGTGTTGCCGAAGTCGCCGTTGGCCGCATGCGCCATCGCGACTTTCTCTTCGACGATCGATCCGACGACCGACGACATCAGGCTCAGCACCAGCGAGGGCGCGAAATCGGCGTCGATCGTCACTTGCAAGGTCGAGTCGTCGGTCGCCTTGACCATCTTGTCGACGTTGTCCTTCGTCCAGCCGAGCTGTTCAATCAAGAAAGCCGGCGTTTTGTCGAGCTTGACGACGCGCTGCAGCGAGAAGGCGGCGTCTTGGGCGGTGACGGGCGCGCCGGAATGGAACTTCATGCCTTTGCGAA
>JBAQGU010000213.1:0-7594 GCA_049287975.1 Roseiarcus sp. | reverse complement strand
GAGCGACGCCCCGGTTTTGGAAATCAACCGTTCCGAGGTAAGCAACGGCGGGACGGCGAGCTGAGACCGATCCGCACGGGAGGAAATTTCGATGAAGCCGACTAAATGGGCAGCGAGGATCGCAATTTGCGCCGCTTTGATCGCGACGCCGGCTCTCGCCGACGATGCAACGGTGACCATTGGCCTCATCCTGCCGATGACCGGCCAGCAGGCGAGCACCGGCAAGCAGGAGCGCGCCGGAGCCGAACTTTATATTCAGCAACACGGGGATACCGTCGCGGGGAAGAAGATTTCGCTGATCGTCAAGGACGACACCGGCGCCGCCGACGTAACCAAGCGCCTTGCGGAGGAGCTGATCGGCAACGATCACGCCAAAATCCTGATGGGCTTCGGTCTGACGCCGCTCGCGCTGGCCACGGCGCCGGTCGCGACCGAGGCAAAAGTTCCCGAGATCGTCAGCGCGGCGGGGACGGCGATGATCACCGAGAAATCCCCTTACATCGTACGCACCTCGTTCACGCTGCCGCAGGCGGCGGCGCCGATGGCGGAATGGTGCTTGAAGAACAACATCAAGAAGGTCGTGACGCTGGTGACCGATTACGGCCCCGGCATCGATGCGGAGAAATGGTTCAGCCAGACGTTCACCAAGGGCGGCGGCGTCATCGTGCGGCAGATCCGCGTGCCGCTGAAGAACCCCGATTTCGCGCCGTTCCTCCAGCGCGTGAAGGACGATGCTCCGGACGCGGTGTTCGTCTTCGTGCCGTCCGGAATCGGCGCTGTCTTCATGAAAGAATTCGTCGAGCAAGGCCTCGACAAGTCGGGGATCAAACTTGTCGGCACGGGCGACGTCACCGACGACGACCTGCTTCCTCAGATGGGGGATGCGGCGCTCGGCGTCGTTACTACGCATCATTATTCCGCCGCCCACGATTCGCCGGAAAACAAGGCCTTCGTCGCCGCATTCGAGAAGGCGAACGGCGGCATGCGGCCCAACTTCATGGCGGTTGGCGCCTATGACGGCATGGCGCTGGTCTACCAGGCGCTCGAAAAGACCAAGGGCGCGACCGACGGCGACGCCTTGATCGCGGCGATGAAGGGGGCGAGCTGGACCAGCCCGCGCGGACCGATTTCGATCGATCCCAAGACCCGCGACATCGTGCAGACCATCTATGTCCGCAAAGTCGAGAAGGTCGACGGCCAGCTCTACAACGTCGAGTTCGGCTCGACTCCCGCCGTGAAGGACCCCTACAAGGCCTCGAAGCAATGAGGGGACGCGCTCCTTCTCCCCTTGCGGGGGAAAGTGGCCCGAAGGGCCGGATGAGGGGTTGGCGCCGTCAGGCGCCGGCTCCGAGCGGTTGCGAGATAGACTAACCGATTGTGGCGCTATCGATGGTTTGCCTTCTGACTCGCGTGACGGCCCCACCCCTCATCCGGCGCTTCGCGCCACCTTCTCCCGCAAGGGGAGAAGGGGTTCCCACGACGCCTCGATGTTGACGATCCTGCTCGACGGAATCGCCTACGGCATGTTGCTGTTCGTCTTGTCGTGCGGGCTTTCGGTGACGCTGGGGCTGATGAATTTCATCAACCTCGCGCACGGCGCCTTCGCGATGGTCGGCGGCTACGTGACCGCCCTGCTGATGAACCGCGCGGGCGTCCCCTTCCTCGTCACGCTGCCGCTCGCGTTTTTCGTTCCGGCGGCGCTCGGCGTCGTTCTGGAGCGGACGCTGTATCGCCGCCTCTATGGCGCGAGCCCACTCGATCAGGTGCTGTTCACGATCGGCCTCGTGCTCATGGCGATGCCGATCGCGAACTATTTTCTCGGCGATCAAGCGCAGCAGGTCCATCTGCCGACATGGCTCTCCGGACGCATCGAGTTTCATGGCGTCGGCATCGGAATCTATCGGCTCTTCATCATCGGCGTCTGTGGCGTCATCGCCGCGGCGCTGCAGATTTTTTTGGTCAAGACCCGCTTCGGCGCGCGGTTGCGGGCGGCGGTCGACGATTCGCGCGTTGCCTCGGGCCTCGGGATCAACGTCGACCTTCTGTTCGCGATCACCTTCGCGGTCGGCAGCGGGCTCGCGGGACTCGGCGGCGCGCTCGCCGCGGATGTCGTCGGCGGCATCGATCCGAGTTTTCCGCTGAAATTCCTGGTCACGTTCCTGATCGTCGTCACGATCGGCGGCTCGAACGGGATTTTGGGCGCGCTGGTCGGCTCGCTCCTGCTCGGCGTGCTCGACGTCGCCGGCAAATATTACGTGCCCTCGATCGGCGCCTTCATCATCTATTTGGTGATGGTCGTCACGCTGATCCTGCGTCCGCAAGGGTTGTTCGTCAGGGCAGACCCGCGATGACCGCGCCCGCGCGATCCGAGAACCCGACGCGTCTCGCCGCGCATTTGCGGCGGCGTGCGCGCTGGCGCTGGCCGGAAATATTGTTCTGGCTCGCGATACCCGTCGCGATATTCGGTGTGCCGTCGCGCGCGGCCCTCATCAATGAAATCCTGATCGCCGGCCTGTTCGCGCTCTCGCTCGATCTCATTCTAGGTCTGACCGGCATCGTCTCGCTCGGACACGCAGCTTTCTTCGGCCTCGGCGCCTACACGGCGGCGATTCTATCGAGCGAGGGAATCGCCGACCCGACGCTCGGGCTCGTCCTTTCGAGCCTGATCGCCGCCGCGCTCGGCCTCGCGACCGCGCCGTTGCTGCTGCGCGGCGCCGACTTGACGCGGCTGATGGTGACCATGGGCATCGCTCTGATGCTGGGCGAACTCGCCAATCGCAATTCGTGGCTCACTGGCGGCGCGGACGGCCTGAACATCGAGATGGCGCCGGTGCTCGGCCTGTTCCCGATCGGCTTCACCGGCCAGCGCAACGCCGCCCTCTACAGCTTCGCCGTGCTGTTCCTGCTGTTCGCGCTCGCGCGGCGGCTCGCGCGATCGCCTTTCGGGCTTTCGCTGCTCGCGATCCGCGAGAACAGGCTGCGCGCGGGGGCGCTCGGCATTTCGACTTCGCGGCGGATCATCGCGATCTACGTATTGGCGGCCGGCTACGCCGGCGCCGCGGGCGCGCTCCTCGCGCAGACAACACAGATCGTCTCGCTCGATCTGTTCGACTTCCATCGCTCCGCCGACGTCCTGTTGATGCTGATCATCGGCGGCGCCGGCTATCTCTACGGAGGGATCATCGGCGCCGCGATCTTCATCGTGCTGAGGGACGTGATATCGAGCGCGACGCCGGAATATTGGGAGTTCTGGATCGGCGCGCTGCTCGTCGTGCTAGTTCTGGTCGGCCGCGAGCGCTTCGGCGAGCGCGTGCGATGGCTGCTCGATCGGTTGAAACGCCCGGCCGCGTGGGAAGAAGCGGCGTGAGCGCTCCCGCGCTGGAGGCGCGCGGCCTCGTGCGCCGATTTGGCGGCCTGATCGCAACGGACCGCGTCTCGTTCTCGGTTGAGCCCGGCGCGCGCCAGGCGCTGATCGGTCCCAACGGCGCCGGCAAGACGACGCTGATCAATCTGCTCACGGGGGTCGTCAAGCCGAGCGCCGGCTCGGTTTTCCTGGAAGGCGAAGATGTCACCGCGCTGTCGCCGAGCCGACGCGTGCGTCGCGGTCTTTCCAGGACGTTCCAGATCAATCAATTGTTCCCGGACCTCACGCCCGCGGAATCGCTGGGCCTCGCGATCTCCGAGCGCAACGGCTCGGGCGGCGACTTCTGGCGCGTTGCCGGCGGAAAAGCGAGCCTCGTCGCGGAGGTCGAGGAGTTGCTCAGGCGCTTCGGGCTGGAAGACGCGATGGACCAGCCGACGCGCACGCTCCCTTATGGCAAGCAGCGCCTGCTCGAGATCGCTCTCGCGCTCGCCTCGCGTCCGCGCGTGCTGTTGCTCGACGAACCCGCCGCCGGCGTGCCCGAGGAAGAGCGGCGCGATATTCTGGCCGCTCTCGCCGCCTTGCCCGGCGAAGTCGCGATCCTGTTGATCGAGCACGACATGGATCTCGTCTTCAATTTCGCCACGCGCATCTCCGTGCTCGTTGCGGGGCGTCTGCTCTGCGAGGGGGAGCCGGCGGCGATCGCGGCGGACGAGCGGGTGCGAGCGGTCTATCTCGGGGAGGACGCGCATGGCTGAATTGCTGCGCGTCGAGACGCTCAGCGCCGGCTACGGCGAGGCGCGGGTCATTTCCAACCTCGACCTCAGCCTCGAGGACGGCAAATCGCTCGCGCTGCTCGGGCGCAACGGCGTCGGCAAGACCACTCTGATCAATTCGCTGATCGGCGTGACGACTTGGCAGGGCGGCCGCATCTTCCTCGGCGACGTCGACTTCACCCCCCTGCCCCCGCATCTTCGCGCTATCCGGGGCATCGGCTGGACGCCGCAGGAGCGCAACATCTTCCGCTCGCTGACCGTCGAGGAGAATCTCAGCGCGATCGCGACGCCGGGCCCATGGACCACGTCGCGAGTGTTCGCGATGTTCCCGCGACTGCAGGAACGCCGTCGCAGCATGGGCCGTCAGTTGTCGGGCGGCGAGCAGCAGATGCTCGCGATCGGCCGCGCGCTCGTGCTGAATCCGCGTCTGCTGCTGCTGGACGAGCCGACCGAGGGGCTGGCCCCGATCATCGTCGATGAATTGCTCGCGGCGTTGCGCGATCTCGCGCGCGGCGGGCTCTCGATGATCATTGTCGAGCAGAAGCCGAAGAAAGTGCTGCCGTTCACCGATCGGGCGATCATCCTCAACCGTGGCGCGATCGCGCATGAGGCGTCGAGCGCGGAATTGCTGGCGGACCCGGTAGCGATCGAGAGCCATCTGAGCGCGGGGCGATAGGGATCAGTGGGGCCGCGTGCCGGCCGGGGACTAGCTTGGCTGGTCTCGGAAGCGTTGCGTCCTCGCCATTCGACCGAGCGACCATGGGCTCTTGTAACAGGACGGTCTTTCTAACATGAGCGAACAGTCAGGCGTTCGCGTTGAGCACCGAGCCTATCGGCGTTGAACTCAGAGTCTCCATGAATCACACTCTCGTGATGCCGCGTAACATCGCGACTCTTCCTCGAGAATATAATCCAACGCTATCACGGAGAGATCGTGGTGACGCTCACTCGTTGCCGTCGCCGTAGCTCTGACGCCGGCGCAATACTTGTGAGGTCGCAGACGATAGGAAAGAAATCATGCTCAAGGACTATAATATTTCAGAAAATGGCGTTGGCTCATATTGGATGTTGGGCATACTCCGGTGGGTGATGGTTCTAATTTTCGTTTCGTTCGGCATACAGAAATTCACACCGCAATCAGCCGAAGGCTTAGTGCTATACATATCTAACAGTCCTTTCGTTTCGTGGCTTTCGGTATTCGGCATCAGAGGTGAAGCTTATGTTCTAGGTATTATTGAGTTGACAACAGCTGTTCTGCTTGCTGTGGGTGCATTTATCCCTGTGCTATCAGCCCTCGGGTCGCTGATAGGGATTGGCACTTTTGCTATCACGTGGTCATTTTTCTTTTCGACGCCAGGTGTCGTAAAATGGAGCCTTTCCACAGATCCGATAGCGTGGAACCTTACAGGAGAATTCTTGTATAAGGACGTTGTCCTTCTTTGCGTCTGTTTTGTTTTGTTTTTGGCGTCTCTGCCAAATAAAGTCGTTCCGCTTCGGTCGAGTTAATTTCTCGCTAGTTGTCGAGACTGGGGTCGTCGCGGCGCGACGGCTCCAGGAGAGCGAGGCGCGAAGGCCGGTGCGAACTCGCGATGACGAGGCAAGTTGGCTCCCTCATCCCTGGGCGCCGCCTTGCGAATACTCGCTCACCCCAATCACGTTGCCGTCGGGATCGCGAAAATAGATCGACGTCATCTCGCCTCGCGCGCCCATACGTTGCACGGGCCCCACCTCGATCGTCACGCCGCATTTCTCGACATGCGCCTTGATTTCTTCGAGCGGTCGAGCCGCGACCAGGCAGAAATCGGCCGCGCCGGGCGTCGGTCGCTTCGCCTTCGGCTCGAATGGGCGATCCTTCCGGTGAACATTGATCTTCTGCGTTCCAAATTTCAGCGCGGCGGGGTTTCTCGGGGTCATCGACCGCGTGAAGCCGAGGACGCGCTCGTAGAAAGCCAAGGTTGTCTCCACATCGGCGACAGTGATCACGAAGTGGTCGATGCTCTCGATCATCGTCAGGCCTCGCCCTCATATGCAGACATCATTCGTGGCGGTGCGATCGCCTCCCTCGTGGCCCGTGTTGAGAACCCCGCGCGGCTCGATCAGCATCAGCTTGACCTCCTGTTCGGCGTAAGGCTTGTGCTCCACGCCCCTTGGCACGACGAACATTTCGCCTGATGACACAAGCACGGCGCCGTCGCGAAAATCGATTCGCAGCGTGCCTTCGATGACGATGAAAGTCTCGTCGGTCTCCTTATGGTCGTGCCAAATAAAATCGCCTTTCAGCTTCACCACCTTGAACTGGTAGTCGTTCATTTCAGCGACGACCTTCGGCTGCCAACGCTCGTTGAACAGCCCGAACTTCTGTTCGAAATTGATTGCCTTGTAGTCCACTTCCCTCCTCCATCGGCGGCGCCGCGACAGGACCGAGGAACAGCCCGGCTCGATTGTGTTCGCCTCCAGCCGTCTCCGATCTTATAGTCGAAGCCCTCAGCCCGCGGAAGCGGATGTCCTTGGGCGTCGCCTCGAAGGAGGGAACAAATGAAAATTCACTTCAAGGTCCTGGCTGCGGCCACGGCGATACTGGCGAGCGGAACCGTCGCCTTTTTGACCTCGCGCGTCCAGGGCAAGGAACCGCGCTTCGCCCAGCTCACACTGGAGCAACTCGACGACCAACAGCGCCCTCTCGGCGAAAAGATCCTGAAAATCTCCAGCGTGGGCCTCGGCGGTCCCTACAATCCGATGCTCCGCAGCCCGGTGATGGCGCAGCGGATGTACGACCTGCTCGACTACTTGCGCTGGCATACCTCGGTGCCCGTGAAGTTGAACGAATTCGCGATCCTGATCCAGGCGCGGCTCTGGCGCTCGCAGGTCGAGTGGCTCGCTCACTACCCGCTCGCGCTCAAGGCTGGGCTCTCCGACGCTGTCGCCGCCGACCTCAAGGCCAATCGACGGCCCGCGACCATGCAGCCCGACGAAGCCGTCGTTTACGACTTCTGCACCGAGGTCTCCCAAAAGCATGAGGTCTCCGACGAGACGTTCGACCGCGCGCGAAAACTGCTCGGAGATCAGGGCGTCGTCGACCTCGTGGCCGTGAGCGGGACCTACGTTGCGATCGCAATGATGCTGAGCGCCGCCGAGCAAGGCGTTCCGCCCGGCAAAGAGCCGCCGTTCAAACCAGGAGAGCCGTGATCGGACACGCATCGCGGCTGACGGGCTCGGTTCCCGCAACTCCTTTTCAGGCCCGCGGCGTCCGCGCACCGAATATTGCCGAACCGACGCGTATGAACGTCGCGCCCAGTTGCACCGCCAGCGGCCAATCCGCGCTCATGCCCATCGATAGTTCGATCAGGCCGTTGCGACGAGCGATCTCGCCGAGCAGCGCGAAATGCGGCGACGCCAATTCGCCGATCGGCGGCACGCACATCAGCCCGTCGATCGCGAGCGAATGGGTCTCGCGGCA
>JBAQGU010000212.1:0-3833 GCA_049287975.1 Roseiarcus sp. | reverse complement strand
GCTTTGCTCGCAATGACGGATAGGGGGCTTGTTTCCTGACAGGCCCTTAGTTGGGCGACGCCCAACAATTAGTGAGTCGGGGAGACCCATTGGCTCCAACCGTAATTGCGAAGCGAAGCAATCCACGGTTCCGCTGCCGGCCGCCCGCCGATTTGGCAGCGCCTCGTCTGATGACGCCGCAACTCCTTGAAAAAATTACTACACGACCGGTTTTTGGAACTCGTGCGCGGACCATCTCGTCGATGGCTTTCGCTACGCTCGCAATGACGGGGAGCGACCGTCGAAAGGGCGCTGAGACGATCGGCCGCCCGATCATGGCGCCGCCATGCTGAATCCCCTCGCCGCAGGATTTTCGCTATAATGTCGGGCTCGGGACGTTCACGGAGCGCGCAGCCATGCCACAAGCTATTTCGGCAACCGTAACCGGCAATGATCAACAGGTGGGTTTCCGAGCCATGGTCATGAAGCAGGCCATCCAGTACAACCTCGCGGGATCGGCGAAGAACGACGCTAATGAAATTGTCCGGTTTACGCTGCAAGGCGACGCCGGGCGGATTGATAAGGCCGTCGCGGCAATTCGCGAAGGCACCAAGAAATCGTCCAATATTGAGATCAGTACGGCTCCTGCCGCGGTCGACCGCAATTTGAGTACGTTCACGATAGTGGATTGGACTTCGACCAGCCGAAACATCACGGACCCGTATACTCTCGTCTTCAGACTGAGGGCCAACGATAGCGTCATTTCCAAATCTGACGCCAAAGTCGTTTGGCAGGGAATTTTGAAAGCGACGCTCAAAGGGGACGATTTGAAGAAATTGGGCGATGACGATTGAGTCGACTCGGAAATGTGCGCTCGAAATGACGCCAACCAACCAATTCGACAGTGAAGGCGCACCTGTCGACGCCTGTTGCGCAAAACGAGATTTGCGCAAGAGGCCCTTCTTGAGGGCGCCGCCTGGTTGGGCGCGTCGTTGAAATGGGCGCCGTCTGCTCCTCTCCCCGCCTCCTTGCGGGGAGAGGTCGGGTGAGGGGCCTGGGTGATTGGCCGCACTTGTTCAACTAGCCGCAAACCCTTCAGATGACTACGAGTTCGCAACGTTGGTCGTGCGGTTTCAACGGTCGGGCTACTCGCCCATGCTCCTCACCCTCCCCCTTCCCCGCAAGAAGCGGAGAGAGGTGAAAGCCCCCTCAATTCGAACGAGGCGCCCCTATCCTGGCGCCTCAGCCTGCTTTCAATGGATGGGACCGTTCAGCCCGTCCGGGAAGAACAGTCCGCTCGACGCATTCACCGCGCCATAAACGATGTTCAGCACCTGACGCGTCGTGCGATCGAACGCGATGGCATTGTTTCCTGGCGGCGAGTTGGAGGGAAAGCCGCCGAGAAGGGTGTTGCCGTTCAACTGATTGCTCAGCAAGGCAATCCGCGGCATTCCGAAATCGCCGACGCCGCCGTCATCGATGTTCGTCGTATTGATGGTCCCGTCGAGGGTCGCCCGAAGGTTGGCGATCTTCATCGTCTCACTAGCCATGCCGAAGTTGAAGAGGAGCATGCGAACGGCTCCGGCGTGGTAAGCCTCGGCAGCGAGAATTCCGGCCGCCTTGTCGAGATAGACCGAGCTGGTTATCAGCGGCGCGGCGCCGTGATAGGCGGTCACGCCGACATCCTCGAACACGAAGGAGCCGAGGAGGAAATTTGTATCGCTCGTGAAGGGGTTGAAACCCGTCCCCAAACCCGCGGCCAGCGCCAGCTTTGGGAAGCTGCTCTGAAAGTCGATAGCCGGTTTCGACACATAGGATCCCGTTGCCGCGGACAGAGCGGCCTGGAGGAACAGCACATGTTTTGTTTCCTCCGTCTGAAGCTCGTTTGCGAGGGCCTGCACCTGAGGAAATAGGAAGGGTACACGAGATCCGCCCGTGGTCGGTCCTGGGTTGGGGCCGATTTCGTTTGCGGGGAGCTTCTTCCCCGACGCCGCCAAGCTATAGAATTCCGCCTCGAGGTATTCGAGGTTCAATGCGAACGTAAGAATTTCGGCGTCGATATTGGCGGCCTTCGCCGGGGTCGTAGACGCCAGGCCAGCCGCGCCGAGAGTCGCCGCGCCCGCGGCTCCAAAACCGAGGCCGCGAAGGAACTCGCGACGCCCCGCCTTGGTCATGAGGCCAGCGAAGGCCGTCGACCGATCCGCCTTCTCGAGATCGCCATTGCCACTTTTGCCCATCTTGAAACTCCTCTTCCTCTTTTCAAATTGCATCATGGCGCCAGTTGAACCACGATGTTTGAAGCCCCTAAGGCGCCCAATCCGTTACGGGTCGCTCGGCTTGAAGTTTCATCAACGGAGAGAAATTTAACTTTTTTTAGGATCACGGATTACGGTGACACGTCCGTCAATACCCAATTAGCTCACACACCTCACATCTATCGATGGAGATAGCTTTCCAAAAACCTGAATAACTGCTAGGTTGAAAATTCTCTGTATTCGGATCACTGCCCCATGAACGCGCCCGCCGCCCTACCGCACCGCAAACCCTCGGCTGACCGCCATGGAACCCCACGGCGCGGGGCAGCTGAATGCAAGCGTGATGGCGCCCAAAATGCGGCCGAAAGGGGGCGACAAAAGTGAAATATTTGGAAACCATCAAATGACGTTTGGAAGCCTTGTAACCCCTTGAAATTCCACAAAACCGCCAAAACTTTGTTTGGAAAAGCTTGGAGCAAAACACGCGATTTTTGGAAAGGCTTGGAAAAAGGCTTGGAGGGAGCCTTTATTCCGCCACTGTTGCTCCCGCCCTGGATCGTCGAGGAGCGAAGCGACGAAGCAACCCAGGAGCAACGTCGCGCGACTGACGCGGCCGCGCTCGGCGGGCGCCGCTACAGCTTCACCCAGGCCCCGTTCGCCTTCGACGACTTCACCGCGGCCTCGACGAAGGCGAGGCCCTTCACGCCGTCCTCGATGGTGGGGAAATGCACGCCCTCGGGCGGCTTCGTCCCCGAGCGCGCGGCTTTGATCGCGAGCGCGACCTCGCTGTAGATGTTGGCGAAGCCTTCGAGGTAACCCTCGGGATGGCCGGGCGGGATGCGCGTCACCCGCGCAGCCGCCTCGCCGGCATCCGGGCCGCCGCGGGTGACGATGCGCGTCGATTGGCCGAGCGGCGAGAACAACATCTCGTTGGGATTGGCCTGCACCCAGAGGAGACCGCCCTTCGTGCCGTAGATGCGTAAGCGCAGGCCGTTCTCGTGGCCGGGCGCGACCTGGCTCGCCCACAGCGCGCCGCGCGCGCCGTTGGCGTAGCGCAGCATGATCTGCACGTTGTCGTCGAGCTGACGTCCCGCCCCGAACGAGGTGAGCTCGGCCGCGAGCTCGCTCAGCTCGATCCCGCCGACGTAATCGGCGAGGTTATAGGCGTGCGTGCCGATGTCGCCGAGCGCGCCGCCCGCGCCCGAACGCGCTGGATCGACACGCCACTCCGCCTGCTTGTTGCCGGTCGTCTCGGTCGGCCCTGTCAGCCAGTCCTGCGGATATTCGACCTGGATCAGCCTGATGTCGCCGAGATCGCCCGCCTTCACCATTTCGCGCCCGCGACGCACCAGCGGATAGCCGGTGTAGTTGTGCGTCAGCGCGAAGATGCGGCCTGATTGCTCGATCGCGTCCTTCATCTTCCTGGCCTCGGCGAGCGAGAGCGTCAGCGGCTTGTCGCAGATGACATGAATGCCCGCCTTCAGGAACGCATAGGTCGGCCCGGCGTGGACGTGGTTGGGCGTGACGATCGCGACCGCCTCGATCCCATCCGGGCGCGCCGCCTCGGCCTTCGCCATCGCTTCGTAGTCGGGGTAGACG
>JBAQGU010000211.1:0-10407 GCA_049287975.1 Roseiarcus sp. | reverse complement strand
AAAGGGCGCTGGCGCCGCTCGTGCGATCTATGGGGATTTGAGGATCGCAGTCTGTCGGCGGCGAGGTCTTGAAGCGAAGGTTGATCGAGCTTGTGCCGGATTCGGGGATTGAATGGCCGGCCTATGGTCGCTGCAGGAATCAGTTTTAGCCTGTCGTTGGCGCTGACTTGGGGATCGCCTAGCGCTCTTCAACAAAGCCCGTCCGCTCTGGCGATAGGCTAGCGGGGAGAACAGACGGCGGTGCGACAGGGAGCTGCTTTGCAGACTCGCCCGGCGCGAGAGGCGCCGGTGCTGTTGACGTTGGCATGTTGTTGTTCCATTGCTTCGAAATACGCTGGCCCAGTTCCGACGAAAGGGGTTCAGGCGGCTGCCCGTACGCGCGGCGTCCCGAACAATCAGAGCGCCCTCGCGAAGGCTGAGGCTGGATTTCATTCGATCACGGGATGTTCTCGACCACCATTTCCCAGACGTCGTGTCCTTTGCCGTGCAGCATCGCCTTGGCGGTGTAGACGGCCATCCCGACCACGGCTTCCGGCGAAACGAAGGGCGAAGGGGGCGTCACCAGTTGCATCGGCTTCACCTTCACATCGAGCACCGCAGGTCCCGGTTGCGCAAGCCAGGTCCGCACGGACTCCTCGAGATCCCCCGCCTGTGAAACTTGATGTCCCCAAATGCCCATCGCCTTCGCCACTTCGCCGAAGTTGGGGTTTTTCAGGTCTGTGAAGGTGGGGATCATGCCGACCGACTTCTGCTCGATATCGATGAAGCCGAGCTTGCCGTTGTTGTAGACGGCGATCTTGATTGGCAAGTCTTCCTGGACCGCCGTCATCAGGTCGCCGAGCAGCATCGCGAAGCCGCCATCGCCTGCGAGACAGACGACCTGTCGCCCTGGCTGGCACTTTTGCAGTCCAAGCGCCGAGGACATGCCGCTCGCCATGGTGCCGTGCAGTAGACTGCCGAAGGTCCGGCGCTTGCCGCCGGTTTCGATGTGGCGAAGCGCCCAAACCAGCGCCGTCCCATCGTCCGCGGTGAACACGGCGTCTCGAGCGGCGTGCTGGTTGATGACCTTCGTGAGGTAGGCGCCGGAAATGCCGTCCGAGCCGGATGCGGTCTCGGCCTTTGCCGCCGCCACATCCTTCTCGTGCCTCTGAACATGGCCCGTCAGGAACGCGTTGTCCTCATGTTGTTGAAGGCGCGGCAGCAGAGCCTGCAGGGTCGTCTTAATATCGCCGACAGCGCCGACCGTCACCGGATGTCGTCGCCCGATATGCGTCGGGTTCTCGTCGATCTGAAGGATCGCGGCCTTGTTCGGGTAAAACTGAGGCCAGGCGAAATCGGCTCCGAGCTGCAGCAGCGCGTCGCAGTCCAGAACAGCGTGATAGCCTGCCGCCCCGCCGATCATTCCCGTCATGCCGACATTGTAGGGGTTATAATATTCGACGAAGTCCTTTCCACGAGACGTATGGGCCATCGGCGCCTTCAGCCGCGAAGCTACGGCGACCACTTCGTCATGCGCCCCCGCGCAGCCGGCGCCCGCGTAAATCGTGATGGACTTGCTTCGGTTGAGAACGGCCGCCATCGCGTCGAGATCTGCATCGGTCGGCCGAATGAGCGGGCGCGACGCATGAACGGCATAGGGCAATTCGTCAGCCGCAGCGGAGTTCGAGATGTCGACCGGGACGATCAGCACGGCGACGCCTCGTCGCGTCAGCGCCGCCTGGCAGGCCGCGACCGCTTTGCGGCGCGCCTGCTCGGGCGTCAAAATCATTTCGCAGTAGACGCTGCAGCCCTGATACACGTGCTGAAAATCGACCTCCTGAATCGATTCGAATCCCAGATCCTTGCGCATGATCTGGCTCGCGATCAGGATCACCGGGGCGCGGTTGCGGTTGGCCTCATAGAGCCCATTGATGAAATGCAGGCTGCCCGGGCCGCAACTTCCCGCGCAGGCCGTCAGGCGGCCGGTGAGCTGCGCCTCGGCCTGCGCCGCGAAGGCGCCGGCTTCCTCGTGCCGCATATGGACCCAATCGATCTCGCTTTGCTCGATGGCGTGGGCGATCCGGTTCAGCGTGTCGCCGACGATCCCGTAGCAGTTCTTCACGCCGGCGGCCTGCAGCGTCTCGATCAGTACATCCGCTACTCGTTTGCTCACTTTCGTCACGTCTCCTGTGTTGTCATCAGTTGTATTGATCGGCCTCCGGCCGGATCCTCCCTCGGAACACGCTGAAGTTGGTCGCCGTGTAGAGCAGCATCAGCGGGAACACGAAGAGGCCGGCGCCCCAGAACATGAAGGCCAGACTCGAATGCGGCGAGGCCGCTTCCTCGATCGTGATCGAGAAAGGAATCATGTAGGGCCAGAAGGAGAAAGCGAGCGTGCCGAAGGCGGCGGCGAAGATAATGGACACGATCCGGAACGGCGCCTGATCGCTACGCCGCTGGAGGCTCGCGGCCAGAAGGAACGCCGCGACGATTCCGATGGCGGGGAAGACGAAGAGATAGGGCCGCTCGAGCCATCTGTTCATGACGCGCAGATGCTCAACGAGCGCAAAACCGAACACAGCGATTAGAAACAAAAGCAACGCTAGCGACAGGACCGGAATGAGCCGATAGGCCGAGTCGCGGACGTCGCCGTCGCATTTGCGAACCAGCCAGCATGCGCCGAGCAGCGCGTAGCCGATGCAGAGGCCGACGCCGCAGAGTAGCGCGAAGGGGCTCAGCCAGCCGAGGTCGCCGCCGACATAACGACCATTGGCGATCGGGAGACCCTCGACCAGGGCGCCCACCGTCAGGCCTTGCATGAAGGCGGCGACGAGCGATCCCCCGGCGAAGCTCGCGTCCCACAGCCAGCGCCAGCGCTCGGTGCGATGCCGGAATTCGAAGGCGACCCCGCGCAGGATCAGCCCCGCGAGCATCAGAACGAGCGGCAGATAGAAGGCCGACAGAAGCGTCGCATAGACGATCGGGAAGGCGCTCCAGAGCACGACTCCGGTCACGACGAGCCAAGTCTCGTTGCCGTCCCAGATCGGGGCGATGGCGCTCATCATGGCGCTGCGCCGCGTGTGGTTGCCCGCTGCGCCGCTGATTATGCCGACGCCGAGATCAAAGCCGTCGAGAAGCACGTAGAGGAGAGTGCTGATCGCCAGAATGGCGGCCCAGAAGAGGATCATGGCTATTCTCCAGGGGCGAAGTCGGGTGAGCCCGGCAGCGCGGTTTGATCGAGCACGGACATCGGACGGCTGGGGACGGCTGCCTTCGGGGGAAGGGCGAGACCGCCGAGCGGGCCGGCGCGAAGCAGGCGATAGATGTAAAGGACGCCGAAACTGAAGATGAAAAGGTAGACCGAGCAGAAGACGCCGAGCGAGATCATCGCTTCGCGCGTCGTCAGGAACGGCGTCAGGGCGTCCGCGGTGCGCAGCAGGCCGAACACGGTCCAGGGATGGCGACCGACCTCGGCGGTGAACCATCCCGTCAGGATCGCGATATGGGGCAGCGGGAAGCTGAGAAACACGCACCAGAGCAACAGGCGGTTTTGCTCGAGGCGGCCTTTGACGCCGAGATAGGTCCCGAGCCAGGCGAGGAGCAGCATCACCATCCCGCAGCCGACCATGACCCGGAACGCGAAGAACGGAATGAGCACCGGCGGCCGGTCCTCGGGTGGAAAATCGGTCAGGCCGATTTCCTTCGACGTGAGGCTCATGCTGCCGATCAGGCTACCCAGGACCGGAATGTTGACGGCGAAATGATTTGTCTCCGATGCGTAGTCAGGGATGGCGATCAGCACCTCGCTCGCCGGCTCTTCGTCGTGCCAGCGCCCTTCGATCGCGGCAAATTTCGCCGGTTGGTCGTCGTGCACGAAGTCGCCGACGAGATGGCCGAACAGGAGCTGCACGGGAATGAGAATCGCCGCGAGATAGAGGCCCATACGCAGCATGATGCGCGCCTCGGCCAGAAGGTCGTCGCGCAGGAGATACCACGCGCCGATCGCGGCGACGCAGAACGCGCCCGTCAAGTAGGAGGCGAGCAGCATGTGCGGAAAGCGGACCCAGACGACAGGGCTGAAAATGATCTTGCCCCAATCGACCGGGACGAAAGCGCCGTTCTCGACGGCGTAGCCGACCGGCGCCTGCATCCAACTGTTGTTGACCATGATCCAGAACGCGGAGAATGTGGTGCCCAGCGCGACCATCGCGGTCGCGAACAGATAGAACCATCGCGCAACTCTATGCCGGCCGAACAAGAGGACGCCAAAAAAGCTCGCCTCGAGCGCAAAAGCTGTGAAGGTCTCATAAAGGAGAAGCGGCCCTTGGATCGGCCCCGATACGCGCGAGAACTCGCTCCAATTCGTGCCGAACTCGAACGCCATCACGATTCCTGAGACGACGCCGAGCCCGAAGGCGATGCCGAAAATCTTGAGCCAGAACTCGAAGACGATACGGTACACCGGCCGCCCCGTCGCAAGGTAAAGGGCCTCGATTGTGGTCAACCACGCCGCCAGTCCAATCGTAAAAGATGGAAATACGATGTGGAATGAGACCGTGAAAGCGAACTGCAGCCGCGACAGCAGTAATGCCGACAAGTCCATTGCGCTCTCCTGTCGCCGCAAAGTTACGGGCGACAAACAACCTGCGTACGCCGCCATGCTCTACTGAGACGCAATATGACGATTTGGATCGCTGCGGTCTATTGCGCGCGGGTCGTGGCCGACGCTGTCAAAGTTGCGGCGCGCTGAACCTTGGTTTAGAGGCGGTAGGGAACGAGATACTCAAATCTGGATCGGCGGAGCAGGTCTTCCGAGCCGCCATCCATCCCGGGCAAATTCGGGGGGCTTGATCGAGATCATGCTCGAGAATTATGGCGCACCCAGACGGTTGACATCCCAGCCGCAGCTCATCAGCTGACAGGGCGCACCCGGCGGTCCATCGTATAGCCGACACGCGGGTCCGATAGGCCAGTTCGATAGTTACGGCTTCTCCGGCAGCAGATGGAGCTTGTCGGCTATTCGGCCGAGTTCGGGAAGAGAGCGGGCGTTCATCTTCCGCATCGCTCTGCTTCGGTGGACCTTCACAGTTGCCTCGGCGATGCCGATTTCGCCGGCAATTTGTTTGCTGAGGCGACCTTGCGCGACTTGAATCACGATCTCGCGCTCCCGGGGACTGAGCGACGCGAAGCGCTCCCTGAGGGCGGTCAAAGCTATTTCATTCTCTCGCCGAGAACGATCCCGAGAGAGGCCGAGCTGAATCGCGTCGAGCAGCTCCTGATCACGGAACGGCTTCGTCAGGAACTCAATGGCGCCGCCCTTCATCGCCTGCACCGACATCGGAATGTCGCCATGCCCCGTGATAAAGATGATCGGGACTTGCCTATTCGCCCCGGCGAGCTCGCGCGACGCCGCTGGATTTTGTCGTGTAGAAAGCGTCGAAAACGTGCTCGCGACGTTCCGGATCAACACCTGGCCCAGAATCACGCACCGCGATCAGTACGCCGCATGTCTCGCTCCGCTCGGTGCTGAGCAACAACTCGCGCACGTCCTCCTCGACCGCGCTCATGGCTTCCACCGCGTTCAGGACCAAGTTCAGCACGACTTGTTGCAATTGAACGCGATCGCCATGGACAGCAGGCAAGCCCTCGGTGAAGCGGGTCTGCGCCGAGACCCCATTCTTGGCGATTGCGCCTCGCGCCAATCCAATCACCTCGTCGATCGCCTCGTTGAGATCAAAACGCAGCTTTCGCGGCGGCGCCTTCCTGATGTGCTCGCGGATCCGGTCGATGATGACTCCCGCGCGGTCGGCATCGCCGACGACACAGCCGAGCGCTTCCCTGCGGTTCCACTCGGCCAATACAGGACAAGGCGCGTGAACCGTCCCACCTCGATGGGAGATGGCTAACCAGGGTCGATGCAAACTCACTAGGGCACCATCTACGAGGACACACGAGAGATCGATACTCTGATCGTAGGTCGCGCCCCGACAAGGATCGGCGCGTTTGTCTGAGCCTCGAGTGCGGCGAGCTTATCGTAGCGCGTCGCGACGCGACGACACTGCGGCAGATGGCTCCAGGATACTCCGGATCGCAGGATCTAGCCGAAATCTCCGGGAGCGCCATCGATCTCCCGGACTCTGAAATTGGTCGCCCGACTATTGTTGCTCTTATCCCAGCTTGTCATGGTGCCCCTCGGAGAAACCCAGCTTCGGCGGACATTCACACTCGAGAACTCGTTTCGCGGCGGTCAGATCGGCGTTGCCGAAACCCTCCGTGAACCGGTCGTAGATCGGCTGGAGGCAGGCGATAGCTTCGACCGGCCGGCCTCGACTACGCAGTAGCCGAGCGAGGCTAGTCGCGGCGCGCAACTCCCAAGACAATGCTCCTCGAGGGCGCGCTGCGTCGAGCGCCTGCCGAAAAAGGCCCTCCGCCGTCTCCGCGGCTACTGGAGTGCTTTGCCACAGGAAAAGTTCGCCCTTGAGGCGAAGCAATTCCGGCGTGATCCAGCCTCCGTCCGACTGCTCGATCCCCACCTCCACCAAGGCAAATGCCTCGTCGATCCGCCCCGCGCCGGTCAATGCCTCCGCGAGCTCGGTTAGACCTGTCAAGGACCGAAAGCTGAAATTGGGCTCGGCAGTCTCGACGGCATCACCTCCTTTGATGACGACCACTCTCTGAAACCTGGCGCCAAACTCGCGCCAGAGAGGCAAACTGTGCTCTCTCGAATGGTCGACCAGCATTCGTGTGTAACGCGCAGCGCCTGCCAGATCACCTATCCACAGGGCGATCGGACATGCCGCCAAAGCGAGGGCCAAACAGAGCGAGACTGCGTGACCGGTCACGTGCGCCTCCGCTATGCTCGTCTCGGCAGCGCGCGCCGCCTGCTCTGAAAACCCTTGCAGCCATAGGACTCTCGCGAGGTACGCGCGCGCCGACACGCACAAGTCGGTTTGAAAGCGAATGATATCCCGTTTCGGGTCGATCGCGGGATAATGAGTCAGCGCTCGAGTCAGGTGACGCCGCGCGCCGATCTGATCGCCGAGAAAATGCTTGGCCACGCCGATCATGCGCTCGCCGTACAACCGATCGTACAAGTCGGACTCTCTCGTCGCCAGATCATGGAACCGCTGCGCAAATGGCAGCGCAGCACGGTATCGTCCGCTTCCTGTGTGATAGAAATTCAGACCCGAGAGAGCGCGTAATTGACCTTCGGCGTCGCCCAGCCGCTCTGCGATCTCGAGCGCCTTCGCGAATGCAGCGCCCATTTCCGGCGCCTGGGATGTCGATGAACCCAGCGCTGCATACAGCCTCATTTCCTCTCGCTGGCCCCGGGTTCCCGAGGTTCCGAGAGCGTCAATCGCTTGCTGGGCGCGACTACGGCACTCCTCGAGCAGCGACAGCTGTATCCAGAGGGGGACGGCTGCCGCGGTCAGCGCGGCCCCGATTGATGCATTGCCGTGTGAAAACGCCCAGTCGAGAGCTGCACGCAGATTATCGATCTCGCGGACGTAGTCGGCCAGCCATTTGCCCCTAGGCCTTACCGCGACTTCAATTTCAGCGCGCTCGAAAAGACTGCGGTAGTACTCGGCATGGCCGCGTGCAATCCGCTTACGCTCGCCGCTTGCGCCAAGTTTGTCGATTGCGAAGGCGCGCGTCGTATCGAGTAACCGGAAGCGGAGGCTGGCGCCGCTGAAATCTGCGACAACCAACGATTTCGACACAAGGTCGGCCAAGCGGTCTATCGAATTGGAGCTGCCAACCACGGCCGCGGCGGCCTCGGCCGTCAGCCCGCCGTTGAAGATGCCGATGGCCCGGAAGAACCGCTGCTCGTCCTCACTCAACAGGCTGTAGCTCCAATCGATAACAGCCCGCATTGTCCGGTGCCGTGGCGTTTTCTTGCGGCCTCGCGCTCCAAGCAACGGCAAGCTATCGTCCAGGCGCGCCGCGAGACCTTCGACCCCAAGGTCTGCAACGTAAGGCGCGGCGAACTCGATCGCCAGCGGCAAGCCGTCAAGCCTCCGGCAAATCTCGACCACCGATTGAGCTGACGTATCAGTCAGCGCGAAGTCTTCGACGATCGTTGTCACGCGCTCGACGAATAGCTGTACGGCGGGGAAGGCCGAGGCCTCGGCGGCCGTCAGTCTGGACGATGGCTGCGGGTTGCTGAGGGGCCCGAGACGATATTCGCCTTCGCCAGCTACTTTGAGCCGCTCCCGGCTTGTCAATAATATGTTGACGCGCGGCGCTGAGCTTAGAACCGCCATCGCGAGGCCCGCCACAGCCTCAATGACATGTTCGCAAGTGTCCAGCACCAGCAGCAACCGCTTGTCTCTCAGCCCGGCGATCAGGCTGGGAAGTGGGTTTTCGGTGCGAATCCCGAGGCCAAGGACAGTCGCAACCGCGCTCGGCACGAGCCGCGGGTCACGGAGCGGCGCCAAATCGACGAGCCATACACCGTCTTCATAGCTAGCGATCAGGCGCTCGGCGACCGCGAGCGCGACAGTGGTCTTGCCGATCCCGCCGGGACCGACGATCGTCGCTATACGTTCGCTCGATAGCCGGGAAGCGAGCGCCGCCATGGCTTCCTCCCGGCCGATCATCCTCGTTACGGCATGAGGCAGATTGTGCGCTTCTAGATGTGTTGTTGCAGGGGGCATCGGGGCCTGCGGAGCCTCGACAAACCTGACTCGCGCAACGAAACTGTAGCCTCTTCCCGGAATGGTGGCGACGAAGCGCCTCCCGCCTTGACCGTCGCCAAGGGCGCGGCGCAAAGCGCTGACCTGAATCTTCAGATTCGCTTCTTCCACGAACGTCTTCTGCCAAACTCGGGCTATGAGTTCCTGTTTGCCGACAATCTCGCCGGCGCGTTCGACCAAAGCGGTCAGGATGTCAAACGCGCGGTTGCCGAGCCGCGCTGGCCTATCGCCCTCGAGCAGGAGCCTTTGCGCTACAAAGAGCCGGAACGGCCCAAAAGCGATCACGCGTCCATCCATCGGGGCTGCATATCGCGTTCCCAGATTTTACTCAATTTTACTTGACCCAGGGTAGCGGCAGGAACGCGGCCGCGAGGTTGTCGCATCGAAGGACGATCGCAACCGCAGCAATACAGTTGTTATATGTAGATCGTCGATCCCTGCGGGTGCTGCAGTCTCCAAGTCGATCAGCCGGAGCAACCTTTCGAATCCCGCTCGCTGGCGCCTTCCAGGCGACTCTCTCAGATAAAGCATCGATTTGTGCCCATTGGCAAAATTGAATTTTACCTGATTTTACCAGATCACACTGGGCGGATGCTCGTCGAGTGAGCAAAATGAGGCAACGGTTGCATAGGGAAGCAGGCGCATGTTCAGCCGAATGCCAAACTGGGGTACGACGCCAAAATTCGTTGAACGGCCCGGATCTGGAGAGCGGCCGCCAGGGCATGTGGGAAGACGGCGAACGCACCCTTTGCCGCGAATGGCGGGCGATCCGATGACTACAGTCCGCGCGCCGTGCTGACCGTTCTTACTTCTGCCAATCACCCGTCCCGCGCGAGCCTCGATCGCTTCACCCGCGAATACGAATTACGGGATGAACTCGATGGAGCGTGGGCGGCGCAGCCGCTGGAGCTCCTGCAAGACGGCGGTCGGGCCGTGCTTGTGCTCGAAGACGCCGGCGGCGAACCGCTCGAGCGACTGATCGGCGCACCGATGGACACGGGACGCTTCCTCCGCCTCGCCATCGGCATCGTCGCCGCACTTCGCAAGGCGCACCAGCGCGGCCTCGTGCATAAGGACATCAAGCCGGCCAACATCCTCGGTCAGCCGAGACCGGCGAGGTGCGCCTCACCGGCTTCGGCATCGCATCTCAGGGAGGCGCTGGACTGCGTTGCGGGCGATGCCGATCGCGCGCCGGACAGATCATCGGCCGAATCCGGGATCAAATCAAGAAAACACCGCCGCGAAAGGATCATTTTGATCTCAATGAGGCGATCGACGAGGCGATTGGATTGGCGCGAGGCGCAATCGCCAAGAATGGGGTCTCGGCGCAGACCCGCTTCACCGAGGGATTGGCTGCTGTCCATGGCGATCGCGTTCAAGTGCAACAAGTGGTGCTGAACTTGGTCCTGAACGCGGTGGAGGCCATGGGCGCGGTCGAGGAGGACGTGCGAGAGTTGTTGCTCAGCACCGAGCGGAGCGAGACATGCGGCGTACTGATCGCGGTGCGTGATTCTGGGCCAGGCATTGATCCGGAACGTCGCGAGCACGTTTTCGACGCTTTCTACACGACAAAATCCAGCGGCGTCTGGATGGGACTGTCGATCTGCCGGACCATCGTCGGCGCCCACGGAGGCCGGCTGTGGGTAGACGAGAATGAGCCTCGCGGCGCCGTATTTCGCTTCACCCTACCCAGCGCGGAAAGGAATTCATGAATTCTCTTCGTCCTCGTAAC
>JBAQGU010000210.1:0-1779 GCA_049287975.1 Roseiarcus sp. | reverse complement strand
TCACGCAACCCGCACGATACGACAGCGAGGGCCAACTCGCCGCGGCCGAAGCCCATCGCATCGTCGATCTGCGTTTCCAGGACGAACCGGTGGACCCCAGCCGACACTTTCTCGTCGTGACGAATTCCTACCGGGCGGGAGGCGGCGGAAATTTTCCAGGCTGCGACGGATCGACGGTCGTCTTCGAAGCGCCGGACGCCAATCGCGACGCGCTCGTGCGTTACATCGTCAAGTCCCGACAGGTCGAAGCGAAGAGCGACGGCCATTGGCGCTTTGCGCCTTGGCCCGCCGATGCGATCGTCACATTCCTGACCTCGCCCGCCGCCGCGACCGCTGCGCCACCCTCGGGCGTATCGATAACCCCCCTGGGTCCAGGGCCGGGGGGCTTCGCCATGTGTCGTGTCGAGCCAAAATGAATGAACCCGCGCGCGGCATGGGCTATTCCGGACGTCCGATCCTTCAGCGGCTCCAACCGCCGATGCCGAGTGCTCATTTCAGTTCTGCATCGAGCAACTGCAAGGTTTTAGGCGCCTTTTTCTGTCCCGTTGCAACTTTGGCAACTTGTCATTCTCGCGGCTCGTCAGCCGGGAGTCGCACGGTCAGGTACGCGCCCGGCTAGTAGGTTCGAGGCTTCCGAGCCCATACCATTTCCGGGCGCGGATTCAATCTTTTCAAGACGTTGCGGCGCCATTTCCGGGCGACTCTGTCTTGCCGCCTCTCGCGCCGCGATCCCGGCGACCGAACGCCACGGTTCAAAAGATCGAGGATAAACTCGGCGGGGTCTCCTCAAGAACGTTGCATGTGAACAAACATAGAACAACTACGCAATTTCGGCAAGAAATTTATTGAGCGGCTCGGAGCTGCGTGCCAAATCCAAGCCGCTTTCCGCAAGCTATTGCGACAAATGATTTGTAAGTTCAATTAGTTACGATGATTTGAAGCCGCAGATCGGTCCCCTCCTCTCCCCGGTCTCTCGCGAGGCTCAGTTCACATCGGTCAGGGAGGCGCTACGGGACCCTCGCACCCCCGCCGGCCGCGCGCGAAACGCTCGAGCCGGAACGGCCTCGGATCGACAATTGGGGGATCGCCGGTGACGAGATCGGCGATCAGACGGCCGGCGGCGGGCCCGATGCCAAAACCGTGGCCGGAAAATCCGCTCGCGAGATAAAAGCCTGGCAATTTCTTCACGGGCGAAATCACGGGAACCGCGTCGGGCGTGACGTCGATCAGCCCCGCCCATCGCTCCACGATCGGGACATCCTTGAACACGGGAAAGGCCTGCGCCAGGTTCGACCTTCCCTCGTCGAGGATCGCATCGTCAGGGGCGGGATCGAGCACGCGGACGGCTTCGAACGGCGATGGGCCGTCCAGCGACCAGCGTCGGGGAATATTCCACTCCTCGATGAAGCGCCGCCCGATCCGGAGCCGAAGCTCGCGCCATTCCCGAGTCAGCGCCGGCAGGAAATCGAAGAACAGCCGGAAATGGTCGGGCGTGATCGGCGTGACATTGGCGTTGCGCCGCGCCACGGTGTAGCCGCCATCGAGGCGCATGCGAAAGCTGAAACCCGCGCCGCCGACGGACAATTCCGGCGCGCCTTCCAGCGGCGCCGTGCGCATGACCGAGCCCAGAATCTTCAACTGCGGAAAGTCGATGCCCAGATTGCCCGCGAACAGCCGCGACCACGCGCCGCCCGCCAGAACGACGGTGCCGCAATCGATGCGGCCGTGCTCGGTCACCGCCGCGCTCACGCGACCGCCCGACGTCTCCAGGCCCCGCAC
>JBAQGU010000209.1:0-2274 GCA_049287975.1 Roseiarcus sp. | reverse complement strand
ACATGGGCGAGCGCCAGGGAAGGCCAAGCCTGAGTGAGCCCGACGCTGCGAAAGAACTGCAACAGCGCGATGCCGAGCACGAGGCCCGGCATCATCAGCGGCGAGGTCAGCGCGGCGGCGAAGGCTTGCGCGCCGGGCATCGCGCCCCTGGCGATCGCGATACCGGCCAGCGTGCCCAGCACGAGCGAGGCCGCGGTGGACAACAGCGCGATCTCCAGCGACAGCGTCAAGGCTGGCCAGAAGCCGTCGAGCGAACCCACCGCGGCGTACCATCTGAGCGAGGCGCCGCCGACGGGAAGATCGAACACGGGAGTCGGCGAGAAACTCGCCGCGGCGATGACCGCGAGCGGCGCCAGCAAGAACACTGCTACGCCCAGCATGGCGCCTATCGCGAAGACGCGAAACGCGCCGCCCGTCATGAGCGGCCTCCGCTCGCGCGCCCCAGGCGATTGCTGGCGACGACGACGACGAGGCCGATCGCCATCAGGATCGCGCCCGCGGCCGAGCCGAGGGCGGGATCGCGCACCAGCAGGAACGCCTTGGCGATCGCGCTCGCGAGGGTCTGATAGTTCTCGCCCATCAGCAGGGTGGGAACGACATAGGCCGAGACCGAGAGCGAGAACACCAGCGCCACGCCCGCGACGACGCCGGGCAGCGAAAGCGGAACGACAACGCGCAGGAACGCGGAAACCGGCGGCGCCCCGAGCGTGGCGGCGGCTTCGGTCAGGCGCGGATCGATCTGCGCGACGACGGCGTAGATCGGCAAGACCATGAAGGGCAGGAAGATGTTCGCCGCGCCCACGATCAGCGAGGTCTGCGTGAAGATCATGCGGATCGGCTTGTCCGTGATGTGCAACAGCAGCAGCACGTCATTGACTGCCCCATGCGAGCGCAGCAGAATCGTCCAGGCGAAGGCCTTGGCGATCACGCTCGCCGCGAGAGGCAGGAACAGCGAGGCCAGGAACAGGCTTCGCAACGCTCCCTTCGACATCGCCAATCCGAACGCCGCGGGATAGCCGACGACGAGCGTGATGGCGGTCGTGATCAGGCCGAGGCGCAGCGAATTCCAAACCAGCGAACGGCCATAGGCGTCGCCGAGAATCCGCCCGTAGGCCTCGAGGCTGAAGCCGGCGTCGCCGCGAATACTCAGCGACAGCAGACGCGCCAATGGCAGCGCGTAGAGGAAGACGAGAACGATCAGCGCCGGCAGCGCCAGGGTGAGGGCGGCCCGGCGTTCGCGCCGAGGAATCGCTGCATCGCCGGGTTTGACGAGGATTTGCGGGGCCATCGTCATTGCAACGGGCCCGGATCCCGATAGGCGAAACTCCGCGCCGCCGGCCAGGTCAGGCAAACGGCCTCGCCGACCGGGGGAATCCGGGACGCGCCGCCGACCTCGACCCGAAAATCGGCTTCGTCGCCCAGATCGACCGCGATCCGGGCGCGAGAGCCGTGAAATATGACCTGTCGAATTCGTCCCTCGGCGGCATTGACGTCGCCGACGCTCGGCGCCGAGCCGGCCGCGCCGATAGCGACATGTTCTGGCCGCGTCGCAACGACGACCTTGGCGCCGATTTGATGTTCGCCTACCGCAACGATCGGACCGATCGCCGTGTCCACGCGGACCCGTCCCTCCGAGCGGTCGTCGACCTCGCCGCGCAGTTCCGAGCAAATTCCCACGAAGCGCATCGTGAACAGCGTGACAGGCCGCGCGTAGACGAATTGCGGATCAGCATATTGTTCGATGCGACCGGCGTTCATCACCGCGATCCGGTCGGACATGGTGAGCGCCTCATCCTGGTCGTGCGTCACGAACACGGCGGTGACCCCGAGGTTCTTCAGCAGGCGGCGGAGTTCGACCTGCATCGTCTCGCGCAAGTTCCGGTCGAGCGCGCTGAGCGCTTCGTCGAACAAGAGAACGTTCGGCTCGACCGCCAGGGCGCGGGCCAACGCGACGCGCTGCTGCTGGCCGCCCGAAAGCGCCGTCACGGGGCGATCCCGGAAAGGCCCCATCTGCACGAGATCGAGCGCCCGCGCGACCTTCGCGGCAATCGCGTCCCTTGGCAGGCCGCGGCCCTTCAGACCGAAGCCGACGTTGCCCGCGACCGACAGATGCGGGAACAACGCGTAGTTCTGGAATACGACGCCGACGTTGCGCTTGTGCGGCGGCGTGCGCGTCACGTCGACGCCCGCGATCGACACCTTGCCCTGGTCGGGCGTCGCCAGGCCCGCGATCAGCCGCAACAAGGTCGTCTTGCCGCATCCCGAGGGGCCGAC
>JBAQGU010000208.1:0-8647 GCA_049287975.1 Roseiarcus sp. | reverse complement strand
GCCAAGCCCGCGACTGCGCGCAGACCGCGCAGAGCGAGCGCCTGGTGCGGAGGCGGAGGCTGCGGCAAAGCTGTCAAGCGATCGGGGGCTGGCCGCCAACCCGGCGCAGCGAGTTCGGCGAAGACGGCAGCGACGCCTTGGGCCTCCGGCGTCAGAAGCGCAGGCAGATAGAGGCTGAAGGCGCCGAAGCGCACGCCCAGGCTCTTCAACGCACGGCGCTCCCCCGCCCTCAGGGCGCGAACGTGCGTCTCGACCTCCTTACGATCGAGCACGCCGAATTGTTCGACCAACTGGTAGGCGAGGCCGCGAGCCAGTCCTCTGAGCCGGCCGTCGGCCACGGCCGACTTGAGCCGAGCGAGCGCGAACAGGCCGCGGTGGGCTTCGTCCGCGACGAAACTCTCCAACCGCCGTACGGCCCGCTCGCGCATCATGGCGGCGCCGATTTCGCCGTAGAGACGCACCCTCGGCGCAAACGGCCCGCCTCCCGTCAGTTCGCCCACCGCCTCGCCCCGCCAGAGCACCCGGGCGTCAGGGCCGAGCGCGAAGGCCCCGTCCTCCTCGGCGGCCAAGTCGCCGAGGCGACGGGCGATTTCCGGGGCCACCACGCGCTCGACCGCGCTGCGCAAGGCTCGGTTTTCCAGGGCGGAGGCGCCGCGAGCCGGATCGAAGCCGAGGCCGGCGAGCCTGCCGACGAAATGGCCCTCGACGGTCACGGCGCCATCCCTGCCGATCCCCGCCAGGACCGGGCCGGCCCCGTGACTCAAGCTGCGCAACAGCGTGCTGGTGCGGCGGTCGATGAAGCGCTGCATCAACTGCTGATGCAGCGTGTCGGACAGACGATCCTCCAGGGCGCGAGTGCGCCCTTGCCAGCTATCCGGATCGGCGAGCCAGTCGGCGCGGTTGGCGACGTAGGCGAGCGTGCGCACCCGGGCGAGACGCGCCGACAGCGTGTCGATGTCGCCATCGGTGCGGTCCAGGCCTGCGAACTGCGCCTGCGCCCAGTCCTCGGGCAGCCTTCGATTCCCCTGCGTCAAATGCTCGAACATGGCGCCGACCAGTCGCGTATGTTCGTCCTGGGTGCTCTTGCGAAAGTCCGGGGTCTGGCAGACCTCCCACAGGCGAATCAGGTTGGCGCGATCGCGGCTGCGACGGGTTACGATCTCTTCGACCGACAGCTGGCGCAAGGTGGTCTCGTCCTGGCTTTCCTCCGACAGTTTCAATCCTGGCGACGGCGCCGGAGCTGCGAGCGAGCGCATCAGCGCCGCCAGCGAATGGAAATCCAGCCGCGAATTGCGCCATTCCGCCGCGGTCACCGCGGCAAAAACATGGCCTTCCACCGCGGCGACCCAATCCGGGTCCATTTCCGCGCACTCTCCGGTGACGCCGAAGGTCCCGTCCCTGCGATAGCGCCCGGCCCGCCCGGCGATCTGGCCGATCTCTTGCGCATGCAGCCAGCGCGTGCGCCGCCCGTCGAACTTTCTGAGGCCGGCGAAGGCGACATGGTCGAGGTCCATGTTAAGCCCCATGCCGATCGCATCGGTGGCGACGAGAAAATCGACCTCGCCGGACTGGAACAGCTCCACCTGGGCGTTGCGGGTGCGAGGGGACAGCGAGCCCATCACCACCGCCGCGCCACCGCGCTGGCGACGGATCAGTTCGGCGATGGCGTAGACCGCCTCGGCGGAGAATGCGACCACCGCGCTGCGTCGCGGCAGACGCGTGAGCTTCTTCGGGCCATCGTAGGTCAGCTGGGAATAGCGCTCGCGCGAGCGGATTTCGGCGTGCGGGCACAGTCGACGGATCAGCGGCGCGACGGTCGCGGCGCCCAGCAGCATCGTTTCGGACCTGCCGCGCGCGTGCAGCAGGCGTTGCGTGAAGACATGACCGCGCTCGCGGTCCGCGCAGAGCTGGATTTCATCGATCGCCAGAAACTCCACCTGTCGATCGAGCGGCATGGCCTCGACCGTGCAGACGAAGTACTGCGGCGCCCTGGGTACGATCTTTTCCTCGCCGGTGATCAGCGCGACGCAGCGCGCCCCGCGCGCCTTGACTATGCGATCGTAGATCTCGCGCGCCAGCAGCCGCAGCGGCAGCCCGATCATGCCGGAGGCATGGGCGAGCATGCGCTCCACGGCCAGATGTGTCTTGCCAGTGTTGGTCGGGCCCAGCACCGCGACGAGATGCGATGGCGCCGCTCCGGTGGACTTGTCGCTCATGTCGCGGAACCCGACGGCTCGAACCGCCCGCCTCGAGAGCCGTCAGGGCCGTCCACGGATCGTATATGCGCCGACCGCCTATGCATCAGGATTTCGAGATAAGCATCGCGGGCGGCGGTGTCAAAGATCGAGGCTCATCAGGGCGCCTGGATGCGCCATTCTGTAACGTGAATTCGCCGAAGCGCGCCAACGCGAAGGCGACTCATCCCAACAGAACCAGCATGTGTCATTTCCGCGGGGATACGACCATGCCGGGGTAAGGCGATGCCCAATAATTGTTGCGTCAACTCCACCGTCATTGCGAGCGCAGCGAAGATTCCATGGGGCCACAGCACGCGGCCCCTGGATTGCTTCGTCGCAAGGGCTCCTCGCAATGACGGTCAATAGGGGTGTTCGCGTTCCCCGAGTCGACTTTCGTATTTCTGGGCTTCGCCTTAGCCGGCAAGCTGTCGCCTTCCCTGCAACACGCGGGGAGGGGAAATCCCGGCTTCAGACCGGACGGGAACTTGACATCCGGAAGGGCAATGGTTCGAGTCGCCGCCGGGTCCTTCAAAAAACAAGAGAGACGAAATGTCGAATCAAAGCCTGCTCGTGATCATCGTGGTCGGCATCGTCGCCGGATGGCTGGCCGGCCAGATCATGCGGGGCGCCGGGTATGGAATCATCGGCGATCTGATCGTCGGCATCATCGGCGCCTATATCGGAGACTGGCTGTTGCCGCGGCTTGGAATCCATCTCGGCACGGGAATCATCGCCGCCATCATCGATGCGACCATCGGCGCGCTGGTGCTGCTTTTCATACTACGACTGGTTTTCGGTGGGGGCGGCTGGGGAGGCTGGCGACGGCGTTGGTGAGCCGCGCGAGGCGACTCGAGATTTTCACCGCTCCGCCAGCCCGTTGCGGCGGCCTTCAGTTACTTTGCTATTGGCGATCTCTATGACTTCGCCGTAGAAGAGAATTCGATGCTGGGAAGGCGTCCTTTCCCGCGATCTCGTGGACATGGGCATCTTAGCCAGTGGGAGAATCCATATATGCGCTTGTTAATCGTTCTGATTGTGATCGTCTATCTCATCGGCGTCGGAGTCGCGCTCGCTCCCACGGTCGAGGGCAAGTGGAACACCGCTACGGCAGCGGAACTGACGGCGACCGTCGGGCAGGCACTGCCCCACGCCTTCGCTTGGCCGGTCGCCGCCTATCATAGCATTACTGGTAAGGAGACAGGAGAGGGCGCAAAGTAGTCGGATCGATTTACGGCTTCTACTTCAAACATCTAAGCTGATCGGGCTCGGCGTGCGCGGCCGATCCTGTCATCGGCGCGCAATATTTCTGACGTAAAGCATCTTGCTCGTTTGGCATTTGACCCCGCCCGTTCTGGCCGCGTGGCGCGGTCATGGCGGCACAGTCGGCTGAACTGTGCTTGGCGGCGCAGACGTCATCTCTTCGGTCCTCGGCGGCGGTTGGGAGACTGCGCGCTGTTCGTTTCCGTGATAGGAGGGGCATCATCGTAAAGCATGGAGTTCACGTCCTGCGACGGGACCGTCCAACCATGCGACAGCCGCCGCGATTTCAAGGACTATTCTTTCGACTGCGAAGAAATTTTGGGAAACCGATTGCCGCGGGCGGCGCTTCCCCCACGAAAGCCACGGAAGCCAACGATGTCGGGGCCTCATGAAGGCGATCGCTCGGAAAGAGGTGAGCGCCGGCCTGGCGCCGAATCTGGCGCGCCTGTGGCGTTATGCCCTGATGCTCTCGGGCGCGCGCGACGTGGCTGACGACCTCGTTCAGGCCACTTGCGTGCGCGCCCTCGAGCGCGCCGAGCAGTTCCAGCTGGGCACGCGGCTGGACCGGTGGCTGTTTACGATTCTTCGGTCCATCTGGCTCAATGAGTTGCGGTCCCGTCGCGTGCGCATGGGCGGCGGCTTCGTCGACGCCAGCGAGGCGCTGGTGTTCGACGGCAGCCACGAGATAGAAACGAATATTTTTGCTGCGCAAGTGTTGAAGGAAGTCGGCGGCCTTCCCGAGGCGCAACGGGAAACCGTCTTGCTCGTCTATGTCGAAGGGCTGAGCTATCGCGAGGCGGCCGAGGTTCTGTCGGCGCCGGTCGGCACGGTCATGAGCCGGCTCGCCGCGGCAAGGTTGACGCTCGCCAAGTTGCGGGGGACACCGGAGCGAGAGCCGGAACGCCGTCAGGGCGAAAATGGCCCGAGCTCCGTTACGCAGGGACCGAAGGATGAGTGAGGATGACGAGGACGCGCGGCTCGTCGCCTATATCGACGGAGAGCTCGACAAAGACGAGCGCGCCGCCGTCGAGGAGCGGCTGACGACCGACGCGGATCTGCGCGCGCGCCTGATGCGATTGCGGGAAGGCGAACGACCCTTCGTTGCGGCTTTCGAGGCTTTGCTCGAGAGGGCGCCCGTCGAGCGCCTGCAAGCCTCGCTCGCCGAGCACGTCGCGCGCCAAGAGCGTCGGCGCACGTCGATGCGTGATTCATGGACATTGCGAACGGGGGTGCTCGCCGCGGCCGCCGCGATCATCCTCTTTTGCGCCGGTATCGCCATCGGCCATTATGGGCCGGGTTGGTTGGCGGCGGGCACGGAGGGTGACGACGAAGACTGGCGACAGTCGGTCGTCGAATATGCAGCCTTTTACACTCCCGAAACTTTCGGTTCGGAACCCGCTTCGAAGGCAAAGGACCTTGCCTTGGTGGGAGCCAAGCTCGGCTTGCCTCTGACGCCGGAGCGGATCGCACTCGCGAACCTCGAGTTCAAGGACGCGCAGATCTTGAATTTCCGAGGAGCGCCTCTCGGCGAAGTCGACTATCTCGATCCGGCGACGGGGCCCGTTCTGTTCTGCATCATCCGCGATTCCGAGCCGAACGCGGCGATGAAAACGGAAACCCGCGGCGAATTCGCGGTCGCCTCCTGGGCCCGGGACGGGCGCGGCTACATGGTGATCGGGAAATTGCCGGTCAAGCAGATCGCCGAACTCGCCAACTCGCTCGAGCAGCGGTTCTGAGATCGTCTCCGGGAGAGGGATGCTCGCATCCAACCCAGAAATATTTGATGGTCCATCCACGATACTCTCCGCCGTCGCCCCACTGAACTGGTGGCGCGGAACTGACCGGGCGCAGTCTCCGACGCCGCCCGCGATCGAGTCCGCGGCCCAGCGCGCGCGAGGTGAAGCTTCGGCGCCGATGGTCGGCAGCGGCCATGGGATCGAATCGAATAATTTCGCTCCACAGGTGTTGAAGGGAGTCGCAGGGCTTCACGATCTCGGGAAGCTCGAGGGGACGAAAAAGGACGATTGATCATGCAAAGCGACAACGCACTTGCCGCTCATATTTCCCTGGAAGAATCTGGAGACGCGAACGAGTCTCTCGATCCAAACCGGCCGATCGCAACCAGGCGACGCGGCTTTCTGAAGAACTTCGGCTTGGCGGGGTTGGCCCTGTCGGCCGGCGCGCTGCTCACGGCTCGCGGCCGCGCGAACGCAGCCTTCCCCATCGGCCCGACCCCCGGGGATGTCGCCATTCTGAGGCTGCTCGCCGCCGCGGAATTGATCGAAGCCGACCTCTGGCAGCAGTACGCCGAGTTGGGAGGCATCACCCCCGGCCAGGAACCCGTGGAGACGAACCCGAACTTCACGCCGATGAACAGCTACCAGGCGGCCTTCATGAACCTCGACTCCGATGGCCCGCAATACATCTCCAGCAATACCCTCGACGAGCAGAGCCACGCCACGTTTCTCAACGCGTATTTGGTTTCTGTGGGCGCGGAGCCCGTGAACCTGGATCAATTCCGCACCTTGCCGAGCAGCCAGGCGACGGGGGCCAAGCAGATCGGTCGGTTGACCAATCTGACGCAACTGAGCGTCGATACGAGCTGGTACGTCCGCTATCGAAGCACTACTAATCCCGACTTCGGGGCCACGTTTCCTCAGGCGCTGCCGGCGCTGTTCAACGGGAAGTTCACTGCGATTCCGCGCAATAATGCGGATTTCAATCCGCCGGCCCATATCCAGGCGATCGCCAACACCGCCGCGTTCCATTTCGGGTTCATCGAACAAGCCGGCTCGAGTCTCTATGCTTCGCTCAGCCAGAAAGTGACGAGCGCCGAAGTGCTGCGGATCACCCTCGGCATCGGCGGCGACGAGATCGCCCACTTCCTGGAGTGGGTTGATTTTTCCGGCAATGCCGTGCAGCCGACTATCGCTCCGTTGACCGACCCGACAAACGGGTTGACGTTTCCGAACTTCGACCAGACCGTCGATCCTCTGCTTCAAACCAACCTGATCTTCCCGGTCCCGTGCGAATTCATCAACGCCAAATTGCCGCATTGCGCGGTGATTCGTCCTCTCCAATTCACTGCCACGGATGCGATCAACGGGTTCATCCAAGACGGGCTCTTCATCGGTCAACCCTCACGTTTCATCAATACGATCCTCGGCTTGGCAAAGGCGGCGGACTCCGCGCCGTTCTAGCCGTAGTGCAAAATTTGGCAGGAACTCGCTCCTCCAGAGCAAGCCCCTGCTCGAAAACCCGCGTAGGATCGCGCATCGCCAGCGCGTGCGCATATCCGGAAAAGAGCGATACCGGGCGGAAACGCCCCGGTATCGCTCGCAATCGGCGTCCAGGGCGACGGCCGGAGGGTAAATGATCAGGCGCTGCGCTTGGTTGATCGCTGCGGTCTTCTCTATCTCGGCGTGCGGAGCCGAGGGCCAGGACGCCGTCGTCTCGAGCGACTTGGATCGGACCGGCTCGACCGGCGGACAACGACAGCTGGTCGCCGCTGAAAATCCGGACCCGCGGCAGCCTCCGCTTGGCGCCAATCCCCTCTCGCGAATCCCCATGAACTCGCTTTCCGTCACGCGCGAACGGCCGCTCTTTTCCGTATCGCGTCGTCCGCCCGCGCCGCCGCCGGCGCCGACGCCGCCGGCACATATCGAGGCCCCCCCGCCGACCGAATCGGGAGGACCGCCCTTCACGCTATCGGGAACCGTGATCGGCGGGTCCCGGGATGTCGCGGTCATGTACGACGAAACGACCAAAAGCTTCGTTCGTCTCCATGTCGGCGAAGCGGGGGCGGGATGGAATCTGCGCGCGATCGATCGGCGAACGGTGACGCTCGAGAAAGATGGCCGGATCGTGGTCGTGTCTCTTCCACCGCCGCGCGACGCGTCCTCTACTGCGACCACTCCTGCGGCAGCCACACCCGACCAAGCTTGGCGACGGGGCAACGGCAACCCGCGTGCAAAAACCGGCGCCAACTGGATTCACAAAGCTCCCGTGCTGTACTAGTCAAGCGAGATTTAGCCTTCGCCCGATTGGGCTTCGATCACGATCTTTCCGACATGGGCGTTGTCGGCCATGCAGCGGAAGGCATCCCTCGCCTGCGAGAAGCGGAAGCGGTGGGAAATCACGGGGTCGACGCCTTTGGCCGCGATGGCGCGCAGCATGTCCTGGAAATTTTCCCGGTGCCCGCACGTCACCCCTTGCAGGCGCACCTGGCGCATGACGGCGAGCGGCAGATTTATCGACGCCTTGGCGCCCGACAGGACGCCGATCAGCGCGATCGTTCCGCCGGGCCGGATCAGGCGCAGCGAGGCATTCAGCGTTTCCGCCCCGCCGACCTCGACGATCAGATCGACGGCGTCGGCGAACTCCCGGGCGCGCCGCGTCCAATCGGGGTCGTCGCGGTAATTGATGATCGCATCGGCGCCGAGTTCGGCGAGCTTGGCGGCCTTGGCCTCGCTCGAAGTCGTCGCGACGACGCGCGCGCCCAGCATCTTGGCGAACTGCAGCGCGAACAGCGAGACGCCGCCGGTCCCTTGCGTGACGACGACCGATCCCGGCCCGACGCCGCCGTGGACGACCACCGCCGACCAGGCCGTCAGGGCGGCGCAGGGCAAGGTCGAGCCGAACTCGGTCGAAATGGCCGTCGGCAGACGAACCAGCGCCTGCTCGGAGATTACGATCGTTTGCTGCAAGACGCCGTCGCCGCCGGGGCCGCCGCCCAGCGCGGTCGCGAGTTTGATCATGTCGGGAGCGCCGGCAATCCAGCCGGGAAAGAACGTGATCGCCACGGAATCACCGACCCCGATCCGCCCGCAACCGGCGCCCGTCGCCTCGATCACACCCGCCCCGTCCGAGCACGGTACGATCGGCAGCTTCTGGCGCGGGTTGTAGGCGCCTTCGACCAACAAGAGATCGCGCCGGTTCAGGCTGATCCACTCGATGCGGACCCGCGCTTCGCCATGGCCCGGTTCGCGCGGAGGCCGTTCCTCCAACCGGAGCTCGTCGATTCCGAAGCCGCCCGAAAGCGCCCAGGCCTGGTTCCTCATGGCTTTCCTGAGTTCAGGCGGCCCGCTCGATCGCGACCGCGGTGGCCTCGCCGCCGCCAATGCAGATCGCGGCGACGCCGCGCCGGAGGC
>JBAQGU010000207.1:0-4576 GCA_049287975.1 Roseiarcus sp. | reverse complement strand
CCCGTCTGCCGCTCCCCTTGCGGGGCGCTCGACTTGCATGTGTTAAGCCTGCCGCCAGCGTTCGTTCTGAGCCAGGATCAAACTCTCAAGTTCAATTGAGATCTTGTCCCGACTGGTCACTTCGACGCAGCCCTTACGACCGCGTCGCATTCTTGACGAGTTCCAAACACATCCGCCTGGACCTGAATCCGCCCGACCGTCTCACGACGTTCATACGAATCAAATAGTCCAAGCGCGATGAATTTTTGAAACGTGACCGTCAGCATCTCTTCGGTTCCCATCGCCAAATCAAACCCAGCTCACGCCAAGCCCGACCCAACGACAAGTCCCCGCAAGGAAACCGCCGCCCACGTCTCTCTTTCTTCCGATACAATTGTCAAACAGCAGCGAACGGAACAATACAAGTCCCTTCCGCGAAACTCGGGAGGTCGAGAAGCTCGCGCGGCAAAGCCGACACGAGATTCACAATCCCCAATTCTCATACCGAGGCGTCGCTGGTCAAAAGGACCAAACAACAAAAAACCCAGCTTGCGCCTCCCCGCTCTTTAGCAAGGGGCACTTTCCGAATTCGCTACGAAACCCGGATGGCTCACCGGCCGCTCAACGCGGCAGCGCCGTCGGTCGGGCTGGTATAGGGAAGGCTCGCGACGGTGTCAAACAGTTTTTTAAATTTTGTCGCTCCCCCACTCAGGGCGGCATTCCGTGGGAAACCTCCGGCGCCGAACGTGAAAACGCAACGCCTGCCGCAGAAGCGCCACGGTTTGCATGGAGAGCGGAGTTGCACCGCCGTTGCGCGGTCGCTAACACAATGTTCGCGCGGGACGTTCGTCTCGGGCGCTGTCCAGGGGACCCTGACGACACTGGCCGCCCACTTCGCTCATTCGCTTCCAAGGTCGGACCGAACTCGTGTCGGCGTGGAACTCGGCCATGAGCCGCCGATCGAGATCGAGGGGCCGCGCGCGGAGGGCCGCGAGCGCCGCCGCATTCCGCTGCGCTGGATGTTCGGCGTCGCGCTCACGGGCCTCAGCGGACTCGCGCTGATAGGCTCCGCCCTCTACCTCGGCCTCGATCGCGAGTCGAATTTCGCCGAGGCGCCGGAATTCGCCGCGCCCCCCCGCAAGGAAGCCGCGCAGGGCGAAAGCGTAAACCCGGGCAAAGGCGATCGTCTGGTCCGCCCGATCGACATCGTAGCGGCGAAGCACTCGTTCAAGGCGCCGACGACTATCAAGGTCGGCGACAAGGAAGTTCTCAGGGCGCGACCTTTCACGCTGCTTTCGACGACCCTCACGACGACGCCGACCGGATTCGCGGACGCCGTTCCCCCGTTCGATCCGCTCAAGGTCACCAACGCCTCGGCCGAAAAGGGCGACGCGCCCCAGGAGTCGGGGCCGGCGCCAGACGATTCCGAGGTCGCGTTCTTCAGCCGCGACATTTCGGCGGCCGACGCCGCGGCGGTCAAAGGAGAACTGACGCTCGCGGAGGCGCACGCGCAAGTCGTCGAATGGATCAAGGCGCAAGCGGCCGCCGGGGAGCGCCATCCGCAATTGCCGCCGCAGATGATGCTGATGCGCACGAGCCGCGCGAGCGTCGACACGCTCGGGACCCTCTCCTACGCGACGACCGGCAACGTCGAATCGAACGCGCCGTTCACTTCCATCGAAGTGCGCATGGTGCCGGAAAATGTCTCCAGCATCGCGAAGACGCCGCCAGACCCGCGCGGCGACGCTCATGAACAGCTCCTGCAAATTCGTCACGGGGAGACGTTCGAGGACGTTTTGCGCGCACGCGGCGCCGACAAGGACGCCGTCGCCGCGATTCTACAGGCTTTCGGCTTGAAGCACGGGGAGTCGCCGGTCGCGGAGGGGCAGAAGATCATCCTGCAGTTCGCGGATGCGGCCGAAGATGGCAAGCCCGCGCCGATCGCCCGCATTTCCGCTTATTCCGACGAACAGCTCAAGGCGACGATCGCGATCGACGACCACGGCGCCTATGTTCCCGTCACCTTGCGCCGGAGCGCCGCGGCCGCCAAACGCGCGAGCTCCAATCCGGACGAAGGCGGCATGAGCCTCTACGAGAGCCTATACGAAACCGCTCTGAAACAGGGACTGCCGCGACCTGTCATCGACGAAATGGTGCGCGCCTTCGCCAACGACGTCGATTTCCAACGCTCGGTGCAACCTGGCGACGCCCTGGTTGGATTCATCGCCGACGCCGACGAGATCGACCCGCATCCGCTGCTGCTCTACGCCGCGATCGCGGTCCGCGATCAGTTGTTCAAATACTATCGCTTTCAGACGCCCGACGACAATTTGGTCGATTATTACGACGAAAACGGCCGATCCACCCGCAAGTTCCTGATGCGCAAACCCATCGTCGGCGGAGAAATGACCTCCCCGTTCGGCATGCGCTTCCATCCGATCCTTCGCTACGTCAAAATGCACACGGGCGTGGACTGGGCCGCGCCGATCGGCACGCCCATTCTGGCCGCCGGCAACGGTGTCGTCATTCAAGCGGAACTCACCTCGGGCTATGGCCGTCGCGTCATGATCCAGCACGCGAACGGATATGTCACCACCTACAACCACATGTCCGGTTTTGCGCGCGGCGTCGTGCAGGGCGTGCGGGTCACGCAGGGCCAAGTCATCGGCTATCTCGGCCAGTCGGGTCTCGCCACGGGCCCGCATCTTCATTACGAGGTCATCATCAACGGCAATTTCGTCGATCCGATGGCGATCAAGCTCGCGCGCACGCGAGAGTTCGACGGCAAGATGCTCTCCGCGTTCAAACGCGAGCGCGACCGCGTCGACCAGTTGATGACGCAGGCGCCTGCGGCCGTCGCGACTCCGACGGTCCAAGCCAAGGTCAACTGAGCCCGACTTGCATCCGCTGCGCCCCCCTCCCCTCGAAGCCCAACGCGCCGCGCACCTCGCGAGCGGTCAGCCCGGCCTCGCGCAGAGAGGAGAGCGGCCGCGACGACGCGCTCTTCGACATTTTCGCCCCGGTCGCGTCGAGCACGAGACGATGATGGCGATAGCGCGGCGCATCGAATCCCAGCAGCTCTTGCAGCAGCCTGTGGACCGATGTCGATGCGAAGAGGTCGCGTCCACGTATGACGTCGGTGACGCCCTGGAACGCGTCGTCTACAACCACCGCCAGATGGTAGGTCGCCGGCCTGTCCTTGCCGCGCAAGACGATATCCCCCCAGGCCTCCGACGCCGCCTCGACCTGCAACTCGGCGTCGCCTTCGCCGAATTCGCGCCAGAGGAGCCGCTTCGGAGCGAGCGCCCGCGCGCGAGCCATGTCGAGCCTCAGGGCGGCCGGCTCCCCCGCGGCCAGGCGCTCCGAGGTTTCACTCGCGGAGACGGCGATACAGCCGCCGCGATGCAACGGCGCGCCGTCGGGATCGCGCGCGCCGCTCGTGCGGAGAATCTCGCCGCGCGTACAAAAGCAGGGATATACCAGCTCGCGCCGCCGCAACCGCGACAGCGCCGTCGTGTAGTCCTCGAGATGCTCGCTCTGCCGGCGCGGCGCGCCCGCGAAGGCCACCCCGAGCCACGCCATGTCTTCGAGGATCGCGATTTCGAATTCGCGCCTGCAGCGCGTCGGATCGACATCTTCGATCCGAAGCAGCAGCTCGCCGCCGCTGGCACGCGCAAATTGCGCGTTGCGGAGCGCGGAATAGGCGTGCCCGAGATGCAGCCGGCCGTTGGGCGTCGGCGCGAAGCGGGATATCGTTGCGCCGGGCGATTGCGACATGAACGAAAGGGGCGACCCGGTGGCGAGGAAACCAAGCGCCGACAGTGTTTCCAAAAAAGATGCTGACGGCAAGTGTCGCGCGGCGAAGGCCGTCCTGCGCGTCGGCGCGAAGAAATCGCCGCCACGTACTCCAAAACGAAAAATCGCGACGCGATCGATGGCGCCGAAGAAAAAGCCGGCGTCCAAGCGCGTTGCGAAAAGAGCGCAGGCCCCAGCGCCCAGGACGAAAGTTATCAAACCGCGGCTCCGCTACGAGCCTGGCCGGCTGATCGATGGCGAGGAGGCGCTGGCGGAGGCGACCCAGGGCCTGCGCGCGCTGGACGCCGACCTCGTCGGCCGACTGATCGAAATCGGCGGGCCCACTCCCCTGCGTCTGCGCGAGCCGGGATTTGCGGGCTTGGCCTCGATCATCGTCTCGCAGCAGGTCTCGGTGGCCAGCGCGAGGGCGATTTTCGGTCGGTTGGAAACCCGCTTGGCGCCGCTCGACGCGCAAAGGCTGCTCGCAGCCGACGACGACGCATTGCGTGCAATCGGTCTGTCGATGCCGAAGATGCGCGCGCTGCGCGCGCTGGCTCGGGCAGTAGCGCTCGATGGACTCGACCTCGGCGCGCTCGGCGCGATGGACGCCGCGGACGCCCATCGCGCGCTGGTCGCGGTGAGCGGGATAGGCCCCTGGACCGCGGATATTTTTCTGCTGTTCTGCCTCGGTCACCCCGACGCTTTTCCCGCAGGAGATATCGCCTTGCAGGAGGCCGCGCGTCTAGCGCTCAAACTGGACGCCCGGCCCGACGCGCGGCGCCTGGAGGCCATCGCGGAGCGC
>JBAQGU010000206.1:0-6957 GCA_049287975.1 Roseiarcus sp. | reverse complement strand
GCCGATATTCTGTTCGTCGAGGGCGATGGAGCGCAGGCGACCTACCGCTTCAAGCATGCGCTGATCCAGGATGCGGCCTACGACAGCCTGCTCAAGAGCCGCCGCCAGGCGCTGCATGCCCGGGCAGCCGAAATCCTGCACGAAAGCGCATCGCCCGAGCCCGAGGCTGTCGCCCATCACTTCACTCAGGCCGGCCTCGACGATCTCGCGATTGAATGGTGGGGCAAGGCTGGCGACCAGGCACTGCGCCGCTCGGCCTTCCAGGAGGCGATCGCCCATCTCGGAAAGGCGATCGCCATGGCCGAGGCGCGCGCCGGCGCCGGCGAGAAAGAGAAGGTGGGCGGCAAGCTGAAGCTGCAAGTCGCTTTGGGCAACGCGCTCATGACGGTGCGCGGTCAGGGAGCGCCTGAAGCGCGTGCGGCTTTTGAGAGGGCGCGCGATACCGCTGGCGCAGTCGAGAACGCGCCGGAACGACTCTCGGTCACTTATGGCCTCTGGGCTGGCGCCTACCTTCGCGGCGAACTCGGGCCAATGCGAGAGTACGCCACGGCCTTCCTGGGCGGCGTCGCGGCGCAGCCCCATTCGCCCGAGGCTGTCGTCGCTCATCGGGCAAATGGCATAACAGCCTGGTGCACGGGAAATTTTGCCGACGCGCGCCGCCACCTGGAACAAGCGCTGGCGATTTTCAATCCGAACCGGGACAGCGATCTCGCTTTCAGTTTCGGCCATGACCCCGGGGTTGCAGCGATGGCTTACTTGTCCCTGGCTCTTTGGCCGCTGGGTGAGGTCGACCGCGCGCGCCTGCTCGTCGGGGACATGATGCGGCGGACGATGGAGATTACCCATGTAGGCACAATCTGCTTCGCAAACATGCATGCCGGTTATCTTGAAATGATGCGCGGAGACCCAATTCGGACCGATCCCTTCGCGAATGCGCTCGCCCGCCTTGCCCGCGATCACGATCTCGAGATGTGGACCGCCTTCGGCGTTTTCCTTGGAGGCTGGACGGCGTGGCAAGCGGGCGTTCGAGATGCCGGACTGGCTGGAATGCGCGATGGCGTCTCGCAACTTGCGGGACAGGGGGTCGTGGTTCTTGACGGATTGATCAAGACTAAGCTCGCTCGGGCGGAAGCGGACGACGGCGCGATTGTCGCCGCGCTAACGATCATCGATGAAGCTGTCGCCGTATCCGAGCGTACGGGACACTGTTGGTACGACGCCGAAATCCGCCGCACACGCGGCGAAATCCTGTTCAAACAAAACTCCGAAAACCCAGCCCCCGCCGAAGAGGCCTTCCTCGCCTCAATCGCCATCGCGCAAGCGCAGAAGGCTCGCAGCTTCGAACTGCGCGCGGCGCTTTCGCTCGCCAAGCTCTATCGCGCGACCGGCCGCCCCGCCGAAGCGCACGCAGTCCTCGCCCCCGCACTGGCAGACTTTTCCCCGACACCCGAAATGCCCGAGATCGCCGAGGCGCGGGCGCTGCTGGCTGCACTCGCGGCGACCGACGAGGTCAAGGCTGAAGCCGCGCATCGGCAGCGGCTGACGCAGTTGCACGTCACCTATGGCAACGCGCTCATTGCCGCGCGCGGCTACGGCGCACGGGAAACGACGGAAGCCTTCGCCAAGGCCCGCGAGGCGGCGTCTGGCGACAAGGATGCGCCCGGGCGATTGGCGGCCGACTACGGCTTATGGGCCGGCAGCTTCATGCGAGGCGAGTTGCCGGAAATGCGGACGCACGCAATGGCCTTTCTCAACGACCTGGACGCGACGCCCGATTCGCCCGCCGCCGGCGTCGCCCGCCGCATAGCCGGGGTCACTTGCTGGTGCGCCGGCGAATATCGCGAAGCACGGGATTACTTCGAAGAGGCGCTCGAATTGTTCCAACCCGGCCGCGACGACGACATGGCGTTCCGTTTCGGACAGGACCCCGGCGTCGCCGCGATGGCCAATCTGGCGATAACGTCGTGGCCTCTCGGCGAGGTCGATCGCGCGATGTCGCTCATCGACGCCATGGAGACGCGAATGTCAGGCGTTCCGCATATTGGTACGCTCAGTTTTGGACGAATGCACGCGGCTCTGTTCGAATTGATGCGTGGAGACCACGCTCGCGGCGCTCCGCACGCCATCGAGCTTGCCCGGCTCGCTCGCCAGCATGAGTTGCCGATGTGGGGCGCTTTCGGCGTGTTTCTCGAGAGTTGGGCAACCTCTGCGAGCGGCGCGATCGGCTCTGTCCTCGATGACATGCGGCAAGCCGTCGACAGTCTGCGCGAGCAAAACGTAGTGCTGTTCGACGGCCTCGTAAAGATTGCGCTGGCTGAGGCTGAAGCTGCAGCGGGCAATCTCGACCGCGCTCTCGCGGTCCTGGACGAAGGGCTGGCGACTGCGGATCGCACGGGCCATCGCGAATTTGAAGCCAAACTGCATCGGGCGCGCGGCGATATACTGCTCAAACAAAAACCCGCCAATTCCGCGCCTGTGGAAGAAGCGTTCCTGACCGCCATCGCGGTCGCGAAGCAGCAGGGAACGCGCAGCTTCGGGCTGCAAGCCGCGCTGGCGCTGGCGAAGCTCTATCGCGCCAGCGGCCGTGACGCAGAGGCCCATGCCGTGCTGTGGCCGGCGATCGAGGGCTTCGCGCGGACTACCGCAATGCCCGAGATCGCGGAGGCGCAGGAAATGATAGCTGCGATCGGGGCCGGCCCCCGGTTGTGGACCGGCGTCGATAATGCTCTTTCGAACGGCCGACGCGGCGGCCAGCCGAGCCCCGAACGCAGCGATCGAACAGATAGCTGACTACTGCCGAAACAGCATCACGACAAACGCCAATATTCCGAGCGTGGCGACCAATCCGGCGAACACAACCGTCAGCCTGCTTTGCCTCCCCAGGTAGTCGGTCTGCAGCGAACGCATATTCTGCCGGTACTCGACCGTGGCCAGCGCAAGCGCGGCCAATCCGATCGCCACCAGGATGAGCCCAAATCCCTGCGAGCCTATCCAATGATCATTCGCGCCCGGCTTCCTTTCGATCTGAAAGAACTTATACACGCCAAAACCGAAGGTGATCAGCGAAGTGCCCGTTCTGACCCAGGCCAGCATGGTGCGTTCATAGGCGACGCGAGTGCGCTCGACGGCGAGCCAGGTTGTACGATCGAAAGGGCGTGCTTCCGTGTTCGATTCCGCCATCCCTGCAATCTCTCCTGCGAGCGCCATTGGCGGCCACCGATCCAGGCTCTCTCTATCTCGCCGCGAGATACTTCACCTCGACTCGCTCGATCGTTCCGTTGAACTTGAACGGGGCCTTGTCGTAATAGTCGAGCGACACCGGTGAGCCGAGCGCGACGCCGATGTCGAGACAGTCATTAGCGGTGAAAATCAGCGGCGCGCTGATCGGGACAGTGCCTTCGGCGACGATCTTGCCGGCTGCCTTCATGGTCACTTTCAAGGGGCCGCCAGGCCGGGGCTGGACATAGCGCGTCTCGATCTCGATTCGCACCTTGCCAGTCGGCAGCTTTTCTTTGGCCCGGATTTTGGTGCGCTGAATGATGAAGAGGTTGTACTCGTAGCAAAGGATTCCGTCTTCGACGAAGCAGGTGAGGCCGCCGGAATTCGCGCCCAATTTATAGAGGACCCCATTGGCGTTGGGGGGGATCACGGCGTCGATCGAGACGACATTCGGCTTGTTGCCGAGCGCCGGGGCGCAGAACTCCGGCATGCGGACCGTATCGCCGGCGAAGGTCCATTGCGAATAGGGCGGAGCGATGCGCAGTTCAGGGTGAAGCAGCGGGACCCAAAGACCCCCGCCGATCGGAAGCGCCTTGTTCTTCGCAGCTTCGATGAGAAAGATTTCCTTCATCTGGGCCAGTTTCTCAGGCATCTTGGACGCCAGGTCATTGGCCTGGCTCCAGTCTTCATCCAAGTTGTAAAGCTCCCAGACGTCCTTGTCCGGCGTCCATTCGTGAATGCCAGGCGGCAGCCCGGGGAGCCAGGGGGTCCGCGGCCCGAAGGCAGAGGCCATCCAGCCGTCGTGATAAATGGCGCGGCTGCCCATGATCTCGAAATACTGGGTCAGCAATCGTCCCTTCGCCTTCGCATCGTCGAAAGAATAGGCGAAACTGACACCGTCGATCGGGTCCTGCTCGACGCCATCGACCGTCCGAGGCGGCGTTATGCCGATGATCTCGTAGATCGTTGGGACGATGTCGTTACAATGGTGAAATTGCGTGCGCGGCGTCGCGTCAGGCTTGATCTTCGCCGGCCATCGGACAGCCATCGGGTTGCGCGTGCCGCCGAAATGCGAGGCCAGGAGCTTGGTTCCTTTGTAGGGTGTGCTGCCGGCCCAGGCCCATCCCGCATGGTACATCGGATCGGTTTTGGGCGAGCCCAGCTCGTCCAGACCGCCGATTTCTTCAAGTGCGGCGATATGCTGCTTGACGGTGGTTGGAATTCCGTTTTGCGCCAGCAATTCGCTGATCGTGCCGTCTTGGCCTTCCGCCGAGGAGCCGTTGTCGCCCCAGACATAAAAGATCAGCGTGTTGTCGCCATAGCCTAGCCCTTCGATTTCATCGACGATCCGGCCGACTTGGACATCGGCGTGCTCAGCGAAGCCCGCCGCCACTTCCATCAGGCGGCGCTGGAAAGGCTTCTCGTCTTCAGGGATGCTGTCCCAGGACGGCATCGTCTCGTGCCGAGGCGTGAGTTGCGCGTCGGCGGGAATCCACCCTTTCTCTTTGGCGCGCTCGAGAACGCGCTCGCGATAGGCGTCCCAGCCATCATCGAACTTACCCTTGTACTTGTCCGCCCACTCCTTCATGATTTGATGCGGGCCGTGGATCGCGCCACTCGCCCAATACATGAAAAACGGCCTATCCGGCTGGAAGGCCTTGTGCTTGTGCAGCCAAGCGATCGCATCGTCCGCCAGATCCTCGCTGAGATGGTAGCCTGCCTGCGGCGTTTTTGGCGGGTGAACGTACGTCGTGTTGCGAACCAGGTTCGGTTCGTATTGCGAGGCCTCGCCAGCGAGGAAGCCATAGAAATATTCGAAGCCGAGGCCGGTCGGCCAGTTCTCGAACGGACCTGTCGGGGTGGTCTCCTCGGCTGGCGTGTTGTGCCATTTGCCCCAGGCGGCCGTTGCGTAGCCGTAGTCCTTCAATACTTCCGCAGCCAGCGCACTGCTCTTGGGAATGTGTCCTGAATAGCCATCCCAGTCATTCGCCAGCTCCGCGATTTGCCCGCTTCCGACCCGATGGTGATTACGTCCGGTCAGCAGCGACGCCCGGGTCGGCGAGCACATTGCCGTCGTGTGGAACCGGTTATACGCGATCCCCTCCTTGACGATGCGGTCCATGGATGGCGTTTGCACTTCGCCGCCAAACGTCGCCGGAAGGGCAGGGCCGGCATCGTCGATCAGCACGATCAGAATGTTCGGAGAGTCGACCGGAAGCCGGCGCGGCTTCGGCTGCGGCTTATAGACCGATTCCTGCATCGTGCGCCCGGCAATGCTGCCCGAAGGCGCCGGCGGGAAGGGAAGGGACTCTTGCTTCTCGGGTTTTTCCTTTGGATCGGACATCTGGTTTTCTCCCGTCGGCTATGGTTCCCCGAGACCGTGCAGGACGAGCCCCGCCGCCAACCGCCAAAGGATCGCCGTCGGTTTCCGGGTCTCGCTCATCGCGCCAGTCCCCGCCGCGCAGATTAGCACGAAGACGCGACCAGCGTACATCCGCCGCCTGGAACAGACGGCAGCGACAACGCGGGCTATTCCTCACATCACCTGTTCGTCGGGTTTCTGGTATAGCAATCAAGCACGTCCCCCGCGTTGGATGCGAAATATTCCCGTTTCTCGATTATCAACAATCGAATGGTTTCGAAGACCCTGTTGAGATGGAACTTCATCGCGGCGCCGGCCGCGTCCGGATCCCGAATCTTGAGCCCGTCGACGATGGCGCGGTGCTCGGCCAGCACGGTTTCCAAATGGCTGGGAACAGGAAAGGCCAAGCGTCTGACGCGATCGAGCTGCGCTTTCGCGCCATTCACGATGCGCCATATGCGAGCCGACGCCCCAAATTCGCAGATCATGCTGTGGAAAGCCTCATCGCGCTCATAAAATCCGTCATAGTCCAGATCCGCCGCCAAGCGATTTTGCTCATGCATGTTGAAGTCGAGCTGGCGCTCAAAAAGCGGCGACATCCGCGCGGCGGCGAGCCGCACGACTTTCATCTCCAATGCATCGCGAACGAGTTGACCGTCGAAGACGCTTTGCAGGTCGATGCGCGAAACATAAGTGCCGCTGTTTGGCAATACGGTCACCAAGTTTTCGGACTGCAATTGAAGTATCGCCTCACGCAAGGGTGTTCTCGATATCTGAAATCGCTCGCAGAGTCCCCTCTCGTTTATTATGCTTCCCGGCGGCAACGTGAGACCGACAATGGCCTTACGGACGGCATCGTAGACTTGCCCTGTTTTCGGTAACGCGGGATCCAAGGGGGCGACGAACATTACCGACGAGCGTGATTCGTGGGGAACTGCGCTTGCCTCGTCGTTCGCGTGGATTTTTCGAGGCCTTGGCATTTCCCATCCTCGAGCGACTTTTGCGCCACCAGATCTCATATATCTGTACTGGACAATTTCGAAAAAGAAAATGCCTTTGATTTTACTGAAAAAAACCCTTGAGCCGTCAGCGGCGGGACCTTCTTGTGATTCCGAAGCTTGACTGAAAGAATATACCAATATATTGGTTTAAGCAAGGCATCCAGCGCGAGCTTGCCGGCAACGCGAGGGACGCGGGGGTGAGCTGGGCCAGTCCCAATGCCGAGGGGGAGGAGAGGTATGCGAATGCAGAGGGCGGTCTCGGCAACCTACTCCGAGTCGAACGCCTCGAGGGCGCGCAGATCCCCATTTTCATCACGCGAATTCTTGTTGATATTGATCAATCTATCCATCTTCGCGATTCTCGGCGCGCTCCGA
>JBAQGU010000205.1:0-5207 GCA_049287975.1 Roseiarcus sp. | reverse complement strand
TTGACCATGAAGAGATCGGGCGTCAGGTCCGGCTCCGTGGTCAGCGGCGAACCGCAGTTCGGGCAGTAGCGGCGCAACACCCTCAGTCCGCTCGTCCCGACGTCGTCGAAGACCTTGGTCTCGCCGGTAATCGTCAGGGCTTTGCGGTGGATGAAAATGACCGTCGAGAACGCGGTCCCGGATTGCGGCCGACAGCGATTGCAGTGGCAAAGGCCATCCACCAACGGCTTTTCGCTGATCGTGTAGGTGACCTTGCCGCACATGCAGCGGCCCGTCAGCGTGTCGGGGACTTGGGGGGCGTCGTCGCTCATCGTTCTACCTTCAGTCAGTGAAACCGCGGCCGGACCGGGCGCTCAACGCATCGTCAGAACCATCCTGAAGCGGGCTTGGCCTGACATCATCTTCGCGTAGGCCTCCGCGGCCCTGTCGAGCGGCATGGTCTCGACCATGGCGGCGACGTCGCTGAGCGCGCTGAATCTGAGTGTCGCATCCCCGGCCGCCGGGGTTCCCGTGAGGGCGCCGTCGACACCGAGTTGCTTGAACAGCAGATCGAATGCCGACAACTCGATCGGCTCATCCGTCGCTCCGAGCGAAATCACCAGGCCGCCGCGTCGCAGGCCACCGAGGGCGGCGGCGACCGCCTTGCCGCCCGAGGCTGTGGCCAGCACCATCTTCGCGCCCCCGAGCGCCTGGAGCGCCTTGGCGATATCGGTCGCGGAGCTGTCGATATAGTGGTGCGGGCCCAGTTTCTTTGACAGCTCGGCCCGGTCGTCGCCACGGTCGATCGCGACGACCTCGAACCCCATGCGGCGCGCGTATTGCACGCCGAGGTGGCCTAGACCGCCAACGCCGAACACCGCGACCAAGTCTCCCGCCCTCGCCGGCGAGTTCCGCAGCGCGCTGAAGGTCGTAATGCCGGCGCACAACAGGGGAGCCGCATCGACCGATGACAGATCGTCCGGCACGGCCATCAGGCCGCTGGCCTTGGCGATCATCGACTCGGCGTATCCGCCATCGTGCTGCACGCCGGTGTAGCCTTGGTTTATGCAGTTCACGAGGTCGCCATCGCGGCAGTACTCACAATACCCGCAGCTGCCGCTGAGGAAACCCACGCCGACGCGCTGACCCACCGCCCAGCCTTCGACGCCCTCGCCGATCACGTCGATGCGTCCGACGGCTTCGTGGCCAGGCACCCTCGGCCATTGGATCGGCAATAGTCCCTCCACCGTCGCGGAATCCGAGTGGCACACGCCACAGGCCTCGACGCGTATGCGGACATGGCCCGCAGGCGGCTCGAGCAGCGGCTTTTCGGTCAGCTCGAGCTTGCCAGGACTCACTGCCTGCACCGCCCGATAGGTGGATATCGCTTTTGCCATCTTCTACTCCGTCGCTTCGCGTACGAGCGCCTTGCTCTGTTCTGCTGAGGCGCTGGTCATATCTTTCTCCACGAGGAAGGACTTCAGGCGCCGGCGCCGCCAAAAAGAGCGCGGTGTGATTGACGAAGCGCTCCGGATATTGAAAGAGCGCTCCACGGCAGCTCGTCGCAACATGCCTCGTCCTCGAGGCAGGCGCCGGGTAATTCTTCTCCCAGACGTCGAGGCCCGATACTTTGCGACCTATTCACGAAATGCACGTGATCGCGCCATCATCTCAGAAATAGCTTCGCATGCTCGAGGAAGATTTCCGCATGCTGAGATTGCGCACCGTGGCTGGAGTCCGGATATATGATGAGTTGAGCGTTGGGGAGATGCTCGGCGAGCAGGAATGCATTGATCGGCATGACGACGACATCCTTGTTTCCATGCGCGATCAGCGTCGGGTGGTGAATCTTGCTCAGCATTGCGAAACGATCCTTCGCAGGAATGACGCCCCATTCGCGGATGGCCGTCAGCTCGGCAATGGCTGACTGTTTGGACACGGGCGTGTCGCGATCGTCAGCGCGAAGCGCGAGCCGTTCGATATAGGCGCGTCCCGACGCCTTGCTTGGTTCACTCGAGGTGAAGAAAGCCTTCATGAGCAAACCGGCCTCGTCATCCAGTTCGTCGACCGAGAGATCCTCAAAGACCATTCCCTCACCGCCCCGCGGCCCGGTGCCGAGCAGAATGATTCGCCGGACCATGTCTGGATATTCGGAGCCGAGCTGCTGCGCGATCATGCCGCCGAGTGAGTGGCCGACGATGTCGAAGTGCGTCAGGTCGATCGCGCGACAAAATGCGACGCAGTCCTTCGTCAGCGCCGCAACGGTCGACGGCGTCTCGCCGGATGACCGGCCGACGCCCGGATAGTCGACCAGGATGACATCATGCTCCGACGCGAAACCGTTCGTCACCTTGGGATCCCAGTTGTCCATGTGCGCGGCAAAATAATTGAGCAGCAGCAGAGGGGTCCCTCCGCGCGGCCCAAAGCGCCGGTAGGCAAACCGAATATTCCCAGCCTGGACGAACTGCGTGGGAGCGGTCTCGTGCGTGATGTTGGACATTGGCGTATTCTTCGTCGTGATTTCTTTGATCCGAAAAGTCGGTCGCTCAGGTCGCCGCAACATGCCTGATCTCAGAACAGGCGCCGAGTTATCAGTTGTTAATTCTGGTTAAGGCCAGAGAGCTTCCGCGTCGCCAACCCCGGACGAACCCGTGCGTTCGCGCGCGTGGCCCGTCGCGCGGTATGCGATCTCGAGTGAGGCGTAGGGGATAGGGAGCGGCGATCTGATTCAGCTCAGTTCCGCCATGACGGCCGAAGCCAGTCTGAAATCCACGCTGTCGAAGCCTTCGACGAATCTTGCCTGTACGGGCGCCAGCAGGACGCGTCCCTCCTCGCGCTTGCCGTTGGCCCCAAGATGCCGAGCGAGGCTGGTGGCGATGCGCAGTTCCCAGGCGCGGCTCCCCTTCTTTCGTGCAAGCGCCAGCGCTTGGCGGAACAGGGTGAGCGCGATCTCACGTTCGCCCTGGCGTTGGAGCATCTCGCCTTGCACGCGCAGCAACTCGGGTTTGCACCACCCGCCGAAGCCGCCCATCGCGCGCCGGACCATCCAGTCTTCCACGCAATCCTCGCCAAGGGTCGCAAGATGATCCAGCAGATTGCCCGCAATCGGCTGCTCGGCGAGCATCTCCATCCTACGGGCCGCGGCTGGGTCGCGGCGTTCGGCGCGCGGCGTCATCGCCAGTTCATAGGCCTCGGACCATTGAAGCCAAAGCTCCATCGAATGTTCGCTCGAAGTCTCGCGCAGCAATTTCAAAAAGGGCGCTGCGGCGGAACGACCGCCTATGGCGAAAGCGATGGGACAAGCGCCCGTCGCAAGGGAGTGACAGAGCGATATCGCATGGTCGAACGCCTTGGCGTCGTCGACGCATTCTCGAGCGAGCGTCATCGCCTGATCAAAACAGCCGGCCAGCCATAGTTGGCGCGCCGCCGTCGTTCGCAGGATTACCTTTCTCTGATCGAATTGCGTCCCGCTCGTCTGGAATTTCTCGCTGTCCGGCGTCTGCCGCAGCGCCTCGCGAAGATGGATGGCCGCGCGCCTGAAATCGCCAGAGTAATGGCGGCTGTGAGCCAGTGTCCGATGCGCGACATGACTGCCGCGTCCGCCGGGGATGTTGTTGAACGCGCGCTCCAACCGAACCGCCGCAGGGTAGTCTCCGCGCAGAAGGTGAACCGCGGACATTGCCGAAATGGCGCGAAGCTGATGCGGAATATCGCTCACCTCGACCGCCGCTTCGAGAGAGGACTGGAACGCCTCCATCGCGCGCTCGACGACGAGGTGTCCGCGTGTGTGAAACAGATTTGTGCCGAGGGACGCGAGCAGTCGCATGTCGAGCGCGCGATCAGGCGTCGCGGCGCGGCGGTTCGCCGCCAGCGCGCGCTCGATATTGGAGCGATTCTCGTCCATCAGGGCGAGCGGGGTCCACAGAACGGATGAGAACGCGGTCAGCTCGACGCCCATGGCGGGATCGCCGTCGGGCGAAAACGCCCAGTCGAGCGCGCGGCGGATGTCGCCGATCCTGCGGCCGTACAGCGCGATCCACCGTTCCGTCACGCCGTCGTCCCATTCGGCCTCGGCCCGCTCGAGCAGGTCGAGGCAATGTTGCGCATGTCGACGCGCAACGATGTAGCGATCGACGCTCTGCTGGAGCTTGATGCGCGCGTAATCGCGCGTCGTGTCGAGCATCCGGAAGTGGTCGAGTACGTGATCCCGATCGACGGACAGGAGCGACTTCGCGAGGAGACTGCCGACGCCATCCTCGACCGCCGAATTGGAGAACGCGCCGAACGCTGCGACAGCGCAGGCGGCTTCGAGCGGGAAGCTTCCGGCAAACGCCGACAAGCGCCGCAGAATCGAGCTCTCGGTCTCGTCCAACAGTCCGTAGCTCCAGTCCATGGTGTTCAACAGCGTTCGATGCCGCGGCAGCGCCGTTCGACGGCTCTTCGTGAGCAAGCCGAATCGATCGCCGAGGCGGCCTGCAACACCGGCAAGGCCGAATTCCTCGACACGGGACGCCGCAAACTCGATGGCGAGGGGAATGCCGTCCAGCTGGCGGCAAATCGCACAGACCGTCTCCGTGTTCGCATCATTCAATTCGAAGCCCTCGACGCTCGCCGCCGTCCTTTCGACGAACAATTCCACGGCCGCATATGCGATCGCCTCCCGAGCCGACAGCGCCCTCGATCGGGGTGGACTCTTCAGCGGCGCCAGTCGCCGCACCCATTCGCCGGCCGCACGCAACGGCTCCCGAGTTGTCGCGAGGACGTGCACCTTGGGCGTAGCGGTCAGAAGCGCTTCGGCCGCCTCGGCGACCGCCTCGATCACATGCTCGCAATTGTCCAAGACGATCAGCGTCCGCCGATCGTTCAGATGGAACGCCAGACCGAGCATCGGATCGCGCGAGTAGACGCCGAGACCGAGCAGCGACGATATCGCCGTCACCACGTGAGCTGGATTTTGGATCGGCGCCAAATCGACAAAATAAGCGTGTCCGTCAAAGTCCGTCCTCAGCGCCTGAGCGATCGTAACCGCCGCCGTCGTCTTGCCGACTCCGCCCGGCCCGACGATCGTGACGAGGCGGCGGTGAGAAAGCTCCCCCGCCATCGAATGGACAAACTCCTCCCGGCCTATCATTCGCGTCACAAGATTTGGGATGTTGCCCCTTCGGATGGACGTGGCGCGCCGAACGCTTTCCATGTTCGTTACCGGGGCTGCAAAGCAATATCCCTTC
>JBAQGU010000204.1:0-4825 GCA_049287975.1 Roseiarcus sp. | reverse complement strand
GCTCCAGACCGGGCGCCGCATGGGTCAGCGCGAGCGGCGCGACGGCGCGGGAAAGGCGTCGCGGCTCTGTCGCCGCCGGACCCGCGGCCGGCAGCGCATGATAGCGGTCGAGCGCTCCGACGACCTTGACCAGGGGCTCGACGGCTTTGAGGTCACCCTCTTCGAGGGCGCAATCGACCACGCGCAACGCCTTCGTCAGCCGCATCACTTGCAGACAGACGTAGCGATCGGGCGCATCGAGCCGGCGCTCGTCGATCGCTTTTTCGACTTCGCGTCGAACGGTCCTGAGACTCACGCACAGTTTCTCTGCGATCAGTTCGCGGCTGTAGCCGGCAACGACGAGATCGAACATGATCTCGCGCCGTTCCGCTCTCGTGACTCGCCGCTGCTGGGCGAGGGCGCGCAGCCGCCCGCGGTCTGACTGTGCAATTTCACCTTTTGTGTTTGTGCTCATCTGTCGGCTCCGGCGACCCGACGGTAGAATGCGGGCCTATCCGAAGACCGTACCATGGGTTCTCCTTTCCAGAAAGAAATATCGCGACAAATTCGGCCGGCCCGTCATCGCGAAAGCAGCGACGCGATCCCCCGGTTCCGCCGCCGCCCCTTCCGACTCCCAGTTTGCCCTCCGTGCGGCGCCCGGCGGGCGGCTCGCATTACAAAGTCTCTTATCCCCTCGCCCCGATCCTTGCATAAACTGAATTGAGCCGCGGTCGGACCGACGCTTGCCGTTGCACCATTCGGGAACACGTCATCGCCCCGATCGAGGCTTGCGTGTTCAACGTCGAACATCCGCGGAATCGGGGGTGGACCGCCGATCGCCCTTCCGGCCAATCACGTGCCAGACCTCCATGGCATCTGTGCCTTTCACTTTGATCGTTCCTCTGCTTTCACACTCAAATTTGTCTTTGACGAGATCATAGGTATTGCAGGTGATTTGAATGGCTCCGCTCTCTCCGTGAGATTCCATGCGACTTGCCATGTTCACCGCCGCGCCCCAAAGATCGTAAGTGAATTTCTTGCGGCCGATTACGCCCGCCACCACAGGACCGGAGTTGATGCCTATACGGAATGCTAGTTTGCGGTCGCCGAAAGTCCGGCTCGCTGCGGCTTCCCGCATGTCGAGCGCGAACCGCACGAGGGCGATCGCGTGGTCGCTTCGCTCGCGAGGCACGCCGGCGGCCACCATGTAGCAGTCGCCGATCGTCTTGATCTTCTCGAGTTCGTACTTTTCAACGAGGTCATCGAGGCACTGAAACACTTCGTTGAGGAGACCGACCAATTGTAACGGCGGCATCGTCGCGGCCATCGGCGTGAACTCTACGACATCGGCGAAAAGGACGCTGACCGAGTCATAATGCGCGGCAATGGCACTCCGGTCGGTCTTGAGCGCTTCCGAGATTTCCTTCGGAAGAATGTTGAGCAGCAGCGTCTCCGAACGTTGCTGGAAGAAATTTCTTTGCCCAACGAAATAGTAAAGGAGCGCGAATGCTATCGCGATCACTGCGCCGAGATTGAGCACGAAGAACCAGATTACCAATGCCTCTGGAAGTTCGGCGGGAGTGAGGTGCGGCTGCAAAAAGGCGCTCACGATCAGGAGCAGGACGAAGCCCACGATCCAAAGTAGGGTCCGGTGCAGGTCCTCCACCAGCAGGGAAACGAGCGGACAAAGCGCCGCCCAGATGATTACGACACTCGAGCTCTTGAAACCGCCTAGGCTCACCATTACGAGCCATGGCAGCACCAGCGTCATGAGCAGTTGGATGAAGCGGTAGAGGACGACGTTGCGGGTCCATCCAAGCAGAGTCGTATTGATCGGAGTGACGATGGAATAAACCGCAGGCGCGGCCGCGGCGAGCCGAGCGCCGGCTGCGAAGTAGATTACCGACCAGAGCAAGGTCAACGGCAAGGTTCCAACGCTCATGATTACGAGCAGCCGTCTCTGCAGGGCGGCGTCGCTGCTCTCGCTAGGGTCGACGCCGATCCGTCCAGCCGCGGCCATTAACATCGCCGCGGCCCTGGACGCCCAGGCGAACCGACCGAAACCCTTTATCCCGTCCGTTTCCATGCGCGATTCCCCGCAAATTCGTGCGCGCGGTTGGGGGAATCGTCAACGTCGCCGGCGGCGGGCGGCGCTTTGATCGCGCGCCGTGGTCGCGGGATTGCGGTGACGCTCTACTCATCCCCCGAACAACAATGAAGCGGTTTTGGTGCGGTGGAAGTCAATCCGTTCCTTCATCGCCTTCGCGATCTTCGGCTCGACGACGCTATCGAGCGTATCCGCGTTCATTGGTCCGATCACCTTGTAGGCGATCACGCCATCGCCCCTTGCGATAAAGGTCTCCGGAACGCCATAAACCCCCCAATCGATGCCGGCGCGGCCGGCGCGGCCGGTGCTGTCGAGGCCGACCTTGGCGTAGGGGTCGCCGGCGGCGCCGAGAAAGGTGGCGAGCTGCAACAGGTCGCACTCGGAGCCGGAGCGGTCATTCGAGGCCAATACCCTGGACATGCGCGCTCGATAAGCCCATCATCCCTACCGGTCGGATACAATCATGGATGTTGGGGCTTGGCTGCGCGGCCTCGGTCTCGGTCAATATGAGGCCACGTTTCGCGAGAGCGAAATCGATGCTGAGGTCCTGCCCGATCTGACAGACGGCGACCTCAGTCAACTCGGCGTGCCGCTGGGGCACCGCAAGCGTCTCCTCAAGGCGATCGCCGCTCTCGGGACCACGGAAACCGCCGCCAAGCCGGCGAGGCCCGGATCGTCGCCTGCGACCGCGGAGCGCCGCCCGATCACGGTCATGTTCTGCGACCTCGTCGGATCCACGAGCATGGCTGCAAAGCTCGACGCCGAGGACTGGCGTGATCTCGTGGGCGCCTATCTCGACGAGGCCTCGGCGGCGGTGACCGGGCTCGGCGGCCATGTGCTGAAAAAGCTCGGCGACGGGCTGATGGCGCTGTTCGGCTATCCCCACGCGCAGGAGAACGACGCCGAGCGCGCGGTGCGCGCCGCGCTCGCGATCCAGCGCGCGCTCGTCGAAATCAACGCCAGAAACGCCAGTAAAGGCGCCCCGGCGCTTTCTGCGCGGATCGGCCTTGATTCCGGGCAAGTGGTAGTCGACGCGACCGGCGAAGTGTTCGGCGACGCGCCGAATATCGCCGCGCGGGTCCAGGGCGCCGCCGAGCCGGGCTCGATCCTCATCACAGCCACCGTCCAACGGCAGACCGCCGGGTTGTTTGTCGCGGAGGACCGCGGCCAACACGAGCTCAAGGGGCTGTCGCCGATGACGCTCTATCGCGTCGTTCGCGCAAGCGGCGGCGGCCGGCGTGGCGGGGCGCGCGTTCTAACCCCCCTCGTCGGGCGTGAGGAGGAACTCGATCTTCTCACGCGGCGCTGGGATCGCGCCCGTAAGGGCGAGGGCCAGCTCGCGCTGATCGTCGGCGAGCCGGGCTTGGGCAAGTCGCGGCTGATGGAGGAGTTTCACGGCCGCCTCGGCGAGACGCCCTATACCTGGGTCGAATGGTCGTCGTCGCAGCTGTTGCAGAATACGCCGCTCCACCCGATCGCCGAATGGGGCCGGCAGCGATTCGGCGCGGACCTGCCTGCCGAACAGCGCTTGGCCGACCTCGAGAACACGCTGGGTCTGATCGGCCTGGACCCAACCGAATTCGCGCCCTTGCTCGCGCCTCTGGTCGATGTCCTCTCGCCAGAGGAGCGGGCAGCGAAATTCGCGCCGGAGGAATTGCGCCGCCGTCAACTGGCGGCGATGACGGCATGGACTCTGGCGTCCGCGCGGACGCAAGCGGTCGTGCTCGCCTTCGAGGACCTGCACTGGGCCGACCCGACTTCGCTCGATCTCATGCGTGCGTTGGCCGAGCGCGGGGCGCAGGCGCCGTTGCTCATCATCGCCACCGCGCGGCCGGAGTTCCGCCCGCCCTGGAGCGTGAGGTCGCACCATAGCGTGATCTCACTGTCTCCGCTCGATCGCGTGCAGATCGCGAAGATGGTCAGTGAACTCTCGGCCCGTCATGCGCTGCCACGGGACATCGTCGAAGGGGTGAGCGAGCGCACCGGAGGTGTCCCGCTCTTCGTCGAGGAGGTTACGCGCCTCCTGTTGGAGCGCGGCGAACAGGGCGGCGCGCAAGCGATCCCGCCGACCTTGCAGCAGTCGCTCGCCGCGCGGCTCGATCGGCTCGGCTCCGCGCGCGAGACCGCGCAGATCGGCGCCGTGCTGGGCCGCGGATTCTCGCATGCGCTGCTCCAATCCGTGGCTGGCCTCGACGAGGGCCCGCTGCGATCGGCGTTGGAGCGGCTCGCCGAGGCCGATATTCTGTTCGTCGAGGGCGACGGAGCGCAAGCGACCTACCGCTTCAAGCACGCGCTGATCCAGGATGCGGCCTACGACAGCTTGCTGAAAAGCCGCCGTCAGGCGCTCCATGCGCAGGCTGCCGAAATCCTGAGCGAAAGCGCATCGCCCGAACCCGAAGCGATCGCCCATCATTTCACGCAAGCTGGCCTCGACGATCTGGCGATCGAGTGGTGGGGCAAAGCGGGTGACCAGGCGCTGCGCCGCTCGGCCTTCCAGGAGGCGATCGCCCATCTCGGCAAGGCGATCGCCATGGCGGACAAGGCAGACGGCGGGAAGGCGGCGTGCGACTCGGGCGAGCGGGCGCAATTGCACGTCGCCTATGGCAACGCGCTCTTCGCGGTGCGAGGACAGGGCGCGCCGGAGACGACCGAAGCCTTCGCAAGGGCGCGCGAGCGGGCCGGCAGCGACAAAGACGCGCCGGAACGGCTGGCGGCCGACTACGGTCTGTGGGCCGGCAG
>JBAQGU010000203.1:0-2657 GCA_049287975.1 Roseiarcus sp. | reverse complement strand
GCTCAACGCAATACCCCTATATTCATATGCGATTCCCCTGCCCCAAGAACGGGGAGGGGAGAGCCGCAGGCCTGCGAAGCTATTGTCGCGATCCGATCGGAGGAGGGCGCCGCGCGTTGGCGACGATTTGCGGCGTCGACCCCGAAAAGCCGGACCCGTTTTGTTTGTCGAAGGCAGCAGTGCCTACCGGAAATCGTGTGGCGGACTTACCTCTGCCGCCACGGGGAAACGGTGCAACCAAACTTCAAGCCACCGCGGGCGATCGAACAAGCCGTCGGGCCGGACGGGTAATCGTCCGACACGGGAGAGAGAGCGTCGTAGCTCCTGGGCATCTGCGCGCTCAAGCTGTTTATGTCGATGTGACCAGAACTGTCGGCTCGAGCGCCTCCGGCGGCTGCGACAAAGGCGAATGCGGCCAAAGCTAGAGTGAGCTTGTACATGTCGATCTCCTACGGTTGGACGCGAGCCCTAATGCACGCTGGGCCCGCCGCTCGGGTTTCGTTGTGAGGTTCACGGTAGCGCTGTGCTGCATCTACCCTGACCCGGCCAAACAAGCGTCGTGGTTGGAGGACGATTGGGTTTGTGAAGATCGGCTCTCGGTTCGTCGACCGCTTGATGACGCCAACGTGACACTTCGTTGACAGCGGCGCTGTGGTGTTTCTCACAGAGCGAACACCGCGGGACCGCGGCGCGGCCACCATCCCGCCACGTGATGGGCGGCATTCGAGAATCTTCCATGAGGCCGTTGCATTCGGCTTCGAGCGCACAGATGTAAAGGCGTCTTCGGCCGCGATCGTCGAGCTGCCATCGGGTCGCGATCTATCGGGAGGCCCGGAAATGAGGGGAAAGCCGCCGATCTTGCTCTATGACGGCGTTTGCGTCCTCTGTTCGCGCTCCGTGACGTTCGTCCTGAAGCACGAGCGAGAGCCGTCGATTCGCTTTGTCGCGATCCAATCGGAGGAAGGCGCCGCGATGGTGGCGGCGCACGGCGTCGACCCCGAACAGCCAGATACGTTTCTGTTCGTCGAAGGTGGCAGGGCCTACAGGAAATCGAGCGCCGTGATCACGCTGTTCGCCCACCTGCGTCCGCCATGGTCATTCGCGCGCGCGTTACGTTTTTGCCCGGCGCTCTTGCGAGACTGGCTCTACGACCGCGTGGCGCGTAATCGCTACCGCCTGTTCGGAAAGCGCGAAGTCTGCATGGCGCCCACGCCGGAACTGCGTGAGCGCTTCGCCCTGCCGGCGTCGAAGTGAGGAGCGCACTTCTATTTCGCTGCCAAGGCGCCCGCCGCCTGAGCCGCGATTGTGGGGACATAACGTTCCGCATTCGGATGAGACACGAAACCGCGTATCATCCGCTGTAATTGGACCTTTCTCAAACGATCTCCAGTTCGGCGACATAGTCGGCCGCGTCGGCTTTTCAGCTTGGCGACGACCGCCGCGCGGTGGACGCCGTAGAGGTCGGGGTTGAGCGTCAGCTTCTGCACTGCCGTCCGGAATTTCACCTGTTCGGCACCCCAGTTCCAGAACAGGAACGTTCCGCGGTTGTCCGAAGCGCTGAAGCGGAAGGCGCCGAGCGCGACCGAAATCGCGCCGTTGTCGCCTTTCTGCGCCGCCCCGATCTGGAAATTGCCGCTGAGGTCCTGTCGCGCCTGAATGTCGAAGATGCGGATCGGACGGTCGCAGTCGCCGAGCTTCTTCAGCGTCTCCATCGTCTCGACGAGGATCGCGAGCTGGCCGCCGGTCGCGATCGCCTGGATCACCTCGAGCGCCGCACGATCCATTTTGAGCGTCCCCGACGCCGATTTGGCCTCGACGAAGGCGAACGCCTCGCCCGCCCAGCCGAGCCGCTCGAGCACATCGACATAGACGCCGTACCAGGCTTCGATCGCGGCGAACCGATCGTGTTTCGCGCTCGCGGCTGAATTGGATAGGGTCGGCGGGTGCTCCCTCCCCGCTTGCGACCCGCTTGTGGGGGAGAGTCGGAGTGGCGGGATAGCCGGACACTCTCGGATAAAAGCCATAAGCTTCAAACCGATACAGTGGTGCGACCCCCCTCCCAAACACGCACAAGGGGGAGGGAATCCGTTGCGTCCTATCAAGTTGACTGACGCGACCGACTAGGCGCGGTCGCCGACCTACGGCGACAACGTGGAACAAGTGCTTCATTGCGGCGCCCGGATCGATTTCGTGAAATTCCCTCCTCGTAGGAAATACGTCTCGCAACTCACTGAATTCGCGCCTGTTTTCGAGACAGATTTTCGCAAAAGGGGGCCGAATCGCCGAAGTTCTCTGCATTTTTCCCTACCACCAGGGAACTCTGCCACAGATTAAAAACGGAGATCCTTGAACGTCGGATTGAAGCGTCCCGCCGTCGCCTGCGTTCGCCAGCCTTGACTCGCGGCGCGGGGCAGGGGTCTCTCCACCACGAACCGGATTTTTGCTGCCTTGCCGGCTCCGCGCACCCGACGAGTGACCTGATGACCATTTCCGCCTTCGATCATCCGCTACTCGGCGCCCTCCTCGGCGACGAGGAAGTCGCTGCGTCTTTTTCGCTAGACGCGGACCTCGCCGCGATGCTCGCGTTCGAGGCGGCGCTCGCCGAGGCGCAAGCTTCGCTCGGCCTCCTTCCGACCGAGGCCGCGCGAGATATAGCC
>JBAQGU010000202.1:0-9895 GCA_049287975.1 Roseiarcus sp. | reverse complement strand
GTTACGATCATCGTGGCGCCGATCACTGTGCCGATCATGCGGAACCAGCCCTTGCGCAGTGCGGCTCCAAGCTGCGGCTGGCATACGATTGCCGCCGAGGTCCCAGCCCAGAAAGGATTGTCGAGTTGCAGCCAGAACGCGATGTAGAGGGCGAGACAGACTGACGCCCACAACCGCAGGGCGAAGAGCAGCGGCGGAACCGCGGCGGTCAGCGCGCTGGCCTGAAGGCTGTCGCGTCGTGAGAATGCCAGGCTGATGCTCATCCAACTATGCTCCGCTTATCGCGGAGACCTCGGATAAGGGGTCCAAGTGCAACCAAATCGTGTGCCGCCTCGCGCGTATGAGCAGTCCGTCTGGTTTGGACCGAACATTCCGTCCGACACGGGCGCGAGGGGATCGTCGGACCTGAGCAGCTCCGCGTTCAAACTGTTTGTGCTGATGTGGCCGGAGTCGTCGGCCCAAGCGCTCGCGACACCTGCGGCGAGGGTCGATAGTGCGATGGCTAGGAGTAACTTATGCATGATGTTTTCCTTATCACGAAGCGTTGTTGACAACAGAGGACCCGACCCGTCGCTTCAATAGCGTCTCGGGTTCAAATTAGCCTCTCGACGAGACCATTTCCCTTGTCTGTGATTCAGCCGAGGGCAGCTGGCGCCAAATGGAATGGTTCGATGAATTCGAACAGTGATCGCGTTTGGGCACTGAAGGTTGGGGGCTAGGGCTTGGTGATCTCCGATCATCCAAAACTGCTCGGCCATGGGCTGAGCAGAAAGATAGGCGGGATTCATGGCCAGGAATTCGTTCGGCTCCCCGGCTCTGGGGCGGCGGCCCGCGACGGCTCTGGGATCAATCGGGAGCTGCGTTGCCCGGTGAAATAGGACCAGAGCCATTGCCTTTGTACCCTGAGCCGGTTCTGCAGTTGCGGCAGCGACATCAGATGCAGGAAGACCCAGACGAGCCAGGTGGCGAATCCGCTCATGCGAATGCGCCCGCTCTCCAGAATCGCGAAATTTTTGCCGACGACGGCCATATTGCCCTTATCGAAATATCGGAACGGACGTTTCGGTTCATGCCCGTCGAGCTGGCGCGAGATCAGGCGTCCGACATAGCGTCCTTCCTGGATCGCCGCTTGCGCGACGCCGGGCACAGGGCGCCCCTTGCCTACGACTGACGAGGCGTCGCCGACGACGAACACGCCGGCGGCGCCCTCGACATCCATGAACGGGCCGACTGCCGCCCGACCCGCTTTGTCGGTCTTGCCGCCGAGCTGCTTCACAAGCGGCGACGGCGCGACGCCCGCGGTCCACATCACGGTTGCGCTCGGAATTCGCGTCCCATTGGCGACGACGCCGTTCTCGTCGACCTGCTCCACCTTGACGCCGGTCATAATCTTGACGCCGAGCTTCTCGAGCCTTCTTGCCGCCTTGCCGGCCAGACGTTCGGAAAATGTCGGAAGAATTCGCGCGCCGCCTTCGATCAGAATGATCGCGCTCTCGGCGGCGTCGATCCGTCGGTACTGCCCGCGCAGCGTGAGCGTCGCCATCTGCGCCATGGACGCCGCCAGCTCCACGCCGGTCGGGCCGGCGCCAACCAGGAGGAACGTCATCGCGCGCGCGCGTTCATTCTCATCATCGGTCGTATCCGCCAGCTCATAGGCGCTGAGGATCTTCGTGCGGATCGTCTCGGCGTCGCTGAGGCTCTTGAGGCCGGGCGCATAGCGCGCAAATTCGTCATGACCGAAATAGCTTGGTCGCATTCCCGTGGCGATCACCAGGAAGTCGAACGGGACTTGGCGGGCGCCGACGCCGGGGCAGTTCACAGCGACCGTTCGAGCGTCGAGATCGACGCCGGTCGCCTCGCCCAACAACACGCCGAGGTTCTTCTGCCTGCCCACGAGCTGTCGAATGGGCGCGGCGATCTCGGAGGGCGCCAGCACCGCCGTCGCGACCTGATAGAGCAGGGGCTGAAAGATATGGTGGTTGCGGCGATCTATCAGAATCACATCGGCCTCGGAGTGCGCGAGAGCGCGCGCGGCGGCGACCCCGCCGAAGCCCGCGCCGACGATCACGACGCGCTTTCGCGCGCCAGACCCATCGGCGGCGCGCGGCAAAGCCGTGCCTTCCAAGGGCAGATAAGCTTCCGAGGGTCGTGTTCCAACATCTTGCAGTGCATTGCTCATTGTCTTGCCTCTTCCGGGCCTGGCGCGCTCGTCGAAAAGCTCCGAGCGAGCGCGCTCGAGCCGCCTTCATCGCGCCGTGACGGCGCCCTCGACCTTCTTGCGCAGCTCGATGAGCCCGAGCAGCATCTCGTCCCGTTCCGCCGCCAGCTCGTCGATGGAGCGCGAGCCGACCTCGGCGTGAACGCTGTCGATGAGTTTCTTTTGCACTTCGGGCGTCAGCACCGGCTGTCCGAGAACTTTCCACCAGGCTGTCATAGGACCGGTGAACTGCTGGAAGAAGTGCTCGATGCCGCCTTGGCCGCCGCCGAGGTGATTGAGAAGCAGGCTGCCCATGATGCCCCAACGCAGGCCCGGCCCCCAGGACAACGCGGTGTCCGCATCGGCGGCGCTGACGACGCCTTCGGCGACGAGATGGTAGACCTCCCGACTTAGGGCCGCCTGCAGACGATTTGCGACATGCCCGGGCAGTTCCTTGTGCAGGCGGACCGGCCGTTTTCCCATCGAGGCATAGAATTCCGTGGCGCGCCGAATCGTCCCCGCCGAGGTCTTCGCGCCCCCAACGATCTCGACCAGCGGCATCAGATGCGGCGGATTGAAAGGGTGCCCGATGACGCAGCGCTCGGGGTGAGCGCCGCAACCTGCCTGGATCTCGCTCATCGTGAGACCGGACGAGCTCGACGCGATGATCACGTCGGGCGGCAACAGCTCGTCGAGTTGTCCGTACAGCTTCGTCTTGAATTCGATCCGCTCGGGTCCATTCTCCTGGACCAGATCCGCGTTTTTCACGGCCCTCGCCAGCTCGGCTGTGAAGGTCAGCTTCGACTGGGATGCGCCGGGCGCGAGGCCCAATCTCTCGAGCGCCGGCCACGCGTCCTTGATGAAGCGCTTCAGGGCGGCCTCCGCGTTCGGCGCGACATCGGTCGCCGCAACCTCGAGTCCGTTGGCCAGGAACAGCGCCGCCCAGCTCGCGCCGATCACGCCTGTCCCGATGATGGCGACTTTGCGAATGGGTCTCGTAATGTCAGACATGATTGTTTCTCCAGTAGATCGAGGGTTCAGATTTCCACGTAGACGATGCCGGTGAGATTGCCCTGCGCGTAGATGAAGTTGCGCTCGCCCGTCCCGTCGAGCTTCGCGGAATAGGCGGAGCCCGCCAAATCGGTCACGAACATCCGATCCCCAGGGACATCGAGGGCGATACCGATCCCTTCCATCAGATGCGTGATGAGGATTTCCGGGGCCTTGGGCTTGGCGTCGATGGAGGCGCGGTTCACCGTATTGCCACGGGGCGGGTCGCCACGATCCGTCCAATAGAGCACGCGATTTTTCAGATCGAGTTCGAGATCGATCGGCTCCGGCAGATGGTCGAAGAAGACTTCGATGTCCGAGCGATTGGCGGCGGTCTCGCCCTTGGGAATGTCGAGCCCGGCGCGCAGCAGGCGGCCTTGCTCTCCATTGTCGGCTCCCTTCTGCGTCCAGTAGATCTGCTTGCGCACGGGATCGATGGCTATCCCCACGGGCCACCGGGTCTGATCGCGCCGATCGGCGTCGCCTCGGCCTGTCTCGACCAGCGTTTCGATCAGCGAGCCGTCGAGGTTCGCGCGCATGACGCGCATCCCCTCGCGGTCGCACCAGTAGAGCTTGCCGTTCTTCTTATCGAGCTGAAGCTGCTTCGGCGTGTGTGTGCCGCCAGGCGGGACGATCATCCGGCGATTGCGTCCGTCGAGATCGGCGCGCTCGATCGAGCCGTCATTCGCCGCGACACTGAGGCCCATGTTTGTCCAGTAGAGATGGCCGGCCTCGACGTCGATCGCGACGCCGTCCGGCATATGGCAGCCGTCGACGACGACCTTCTGGTCGGAGCCGTCAGGCCGCATCGAGTGGATGCGGCTCTCGCTGATCTCGAGTACGAACAGACGGCCGACCGCGGTCTTGCTGTCGGAGGTGGATTTTGATTTGTTCACGAGACTCTCATTCATGTCCTTCTCCTTTGCGAGCAGGCTTTGACCCGGCGTGCTCGAGCGGGCCCGCGGCTATGCGGCGGGGTTAGATTTCCTGGTCTTGTTGAAGTCAGGCGCGCGTTTCTCCAGAAACGCCGCAAACGCCTCCTTTGCGTCGCTGGACCTGGTCAGTACGCTGTACTCCTTGTTCTCGAGCGCCATCGCAGCCTTGATCTGATCGAGGAATGCCGACTTCATGAGTCTCTTGCTGACTCGCAGCGCGGCAGATGGCTTCGCCGCCAGTTTCGAGGCCACTTCGGCCGCCGCGGCCAAAAGATTCTGATCGGGTACGACCCGAGTCACCAATCCCAGTTCCGCGGCGCGCCTGGCATCGAACGGCAGTGCCAACAGGATCAGCTCTGCGGCTCGGATGTGTCCGATCCTCGCTGGAAGCGAGCAGCTCGATCCAAATTCCGGCGCCAGCGCGAGATCGATGAAGGGCAAGCGGAACTTCGCGCTCTCGCCGGCGTACACGAAGTCACAGTGCGTCAGCATGGTCGTGCCCCCTCCGATGGCGGCGCCGTGGACGGCGGCGACGATCGGCTTGTCGAAATCGACCAACGCATTCATCAACCGAGCCTGCGGAGAGTCTCCCGCCGCCGGAGGGTTGTTCAGAAAATCCTCGATATCGTTGCCGGCGCAGAACGAGTCTCCTGCGCCGTGCCAGAGCGCGACACGCGTGCGCTCGTCTCTGGCCGCGTCGATGAAGACGTCCGCGAGAGTCACGTACATGCTCGCGGTCATCGCGTTCCGCTTGGCTGGGCGGTTCAGTTCAACGCGAAGGACGCCTTCGGAATGCTCGGTCACAATCTCGTTCATCGATTGCCTCCTGCTTCGTGGTTGGGCCGCAATGCTCAGCCGTGCAGCTTGTTGGCGATCTCCGCGATCTTGCGGCCCTGATAGCGGGCTCCCTCGAGCTCGTTCGCGGTCGGTCGGCGCGAGCCATCGCTGCCAGCGATCGTCGTAGCGCCGTAGGGTGAGCCGCCGGTGATCTCTTCGATGGTCGTCTGCCCGGCATAGCCGTAATCGAGGCCGACGATCACCATGCCGAAGTGCAAGAGATTGGTGATGATCGAGAACAGCGTCGCCTCCTGACCGCCGTGTTGCGTGCCGGTCGAGGTGAACGCGCCGCCGACCTTGCCGATGAGTGCGCCGCGCGTCCAGAGCCCGCCGGCTTGATCGAGGAAATTCGCCATTTGCGACGACAGCCGGCCGAATCGGGTGCCGGCTCCAATAATGATCGCGTCGTAGCCAGCGAGATCTTCGACCTTCGCGATTGGCGCCGTTTGATCGAGCTTGTAGTGTGACTTCGCTGCGATCTCCTCGGGGACCAGCTCGGGCACGCGCTTGACGTCGACCCACGCGCCGGCGGCTTGACGCGCGCCTTCGGCCACGGCGTTCGCCATCGCTTCGATATGGCCGTAGGCGGAGTAGTAGAGAACGAGGACTTTCGACACGAGACTTTCCTTCGTTTGGCATGAGCTGCGCGATCCCGCAGCTCGCGCCTCATCCGAACGTTTGAACGTTACGCCGCACGTTCCTTCCCATCCGGAACGGCTCCGCTGGCGCGCAACGCAGCGACCTCGGCCGCGCTGAATCCGAGCTGCTCGAGAACCTGCTGATTGTGCTCGCCGATCGTCGGACCACGCTTTGCAGCCGCCTTGGCGACGCCATGCACCTGAATCGGACTGCTGATCGTCGCCGTCAGCTTGCCGCCGACGCCTTCGAGGGGAACCACGATGTCGTTCAGCCGGAGCTGCGGGTCCTTGATCACCTCCTGCGGCCCGCGCACGGCGCCGAAGGTGACGTGGACGCCGTTGAAGACCTCGTACCAATGCGCCATCGGCTCTTTGGCGAACACTTCATCGAGAATGGCGGTGAGCAGCGGCATGTTGGCCATCAGCTTGGCCGGCTCGGCGAACCGCGGATCGGTGAGAAGGTCCGAACGGCCGATCGCCTTCGCCACTGCTTCCAATCTGTCCGGCGTGACGAGCAGGACAAACCAGGTGTCGTCGGCTGCCCGATAGACGTTCATCGCCGCATTGGCGGGGTTCTTCCGATCATGCAGGCCGAAGAACTTCGCCTCGCACAGCGCGGCCTGGATCGAGACGCTCGCCGACCAGACGCCCTCGGCGAGCAGCGAGGTCGTGACATACGAGCCCTTGCCGGTGCGCTCGCGGCGATAGAGCGCGGTGACGATCGCCGAATAGATGCCGACGGCGGTGGCGTTGTCGCCGCTTCCGGCCACGGGCCAAGTCGGCGCCGCGCCGGCGTCGCGAGTCATCGACAGCAAACCGCTGCGCGCCCAATAGGCGGTGATGTCGAAGCCGGGAAGCCCCGCGTCCGGCCCCTTCTCGCCAAAGCCGGTGAGATCCGCATAGATCAAACGCGGATTCCATTGCGTCACATCTTCATACTCGAGTTTCAGGCGCTTTCGCGCGGGATGCGGCGTATTGACGATCAGGACGTCCGCCCATTTGACCAGCCGTTCGAGAACCTGCGCCGCGCTCGGCGACTTCAGGTCGAGCGCGAGGCCGCGCTTGTTGCGATTGGCCAGGTGCCACTGATAGGGGACGTCTGACTGGGGCTGCGGTGGTATCTTGTTCCCATGTCGCCAGAAATCTCCCGACGGCGGCTCGACTTTGATGACGTCGGCGCCGTAGTCGGAGAGGATCACCGCGGCGCCGGGACCGGCGATGAAGCTCGCGAGATCGACCACTTTCAGGCCGGAGAAGATATTGTCGTTTGCCATGGATCTTTCCTTTGAATCGTTGTGGGCGAGCCCTGTTTCAGCGCCCATGGAATTGGGGCGCGCGCTTTTCGAGGAAGGCGGACGTGCCTTCTCTCTTGTCGTCGGTTGCGGCGCAGAGGCCGAAGTACGAGGCTTCGAGCAGCAGGCCTTCGCCTTGGCTCGTATCCATTCCTTTGTTTGCCGCCTCGAGCGCGAACTTGATGGCGATCGGCGCGTTGGAGGCGATCTTCCTCAAGATCGCCTCGGCGCGCGCGATCAGGTCGGCCGCGGGAACGATCTCGTTGACGAGGCCGATACGATAGGCCTCCGCAGCGCTGATCATGTCCCCGGAGAGGATCAGCTGCAGCGCGCGCCCCTTGCCCACGAGACGCGGCAGACGCTGCGTCCCGCCGCCGCCGGGAATGAGCCCGAGCGCGACCTCGGGCTGGCCGAACTTCGCGGTCTCCACCGCGAGCCGCAGGGTGCAGGCCATCGCGGTCTCGCAGCCGCCCCCGAGCGCGAAGCCGTTGACCGCCGCGATCACCGGTTTGCCTAAGTTTTCGATGAGATCGAGGACCTCCTGTCCGAACCGGCTCGACTGCTCGGCTTCAAAGGCCGTAACCTTTGCGAGCTCGCTGATGTCGGCCCCGGCGATGAAGGCCTTGGCGCCGGCGCCGGTCAGAATGGCTCCCCGGATCGTCGCGTCGTCGCGGGCGTGCTCAAATGCGCGCCGCAGGTCGGTCCAGGTCGGCGTGTTAAGGGCGTTCAGCACCTTGGGCCGATTGACGGTCACATAGGCGATCGCGCCCTTCGTCTCGTAGAGGACGTTTGCGAGGTTCAGGGTAGGCGTCGGCGGTTCTGGCGAGGGTGCAAGCGTTCCCGTTGCGGAAGCCATGTCCGTTTCTCCTGTTTCGAAAATGAGAGCGAGCGAACCGGCGTCAGCGCCGGCTCGCCAGCGACGTCACACGAAGGCGCCGATGCCGGTGATCGCCTTGCCGACGATCAGGTTCTGCATCTGATAGGTGCCTTCATAGGAGTAGAGCGCTTCGGCGTCGGTGAAGAAGCGCGCGACATCGTAGTCGGCGACGATGCCATTGCCGCCCAGCACCTCGCGGCCCCAGGAGACGGTTTCGCGCGACTTCGCGGTGCAGAACGCCTTCGCGAGCGCAGCGTGATGGTCGCTGAGCTTGCCCTCATCGGTCATCTGCGCCAGCCTGACGATCAGGCATTGGCAGGCGGTGACGTTGGCGAGCATCTTGGCGAGCAGATCCTGCACCATCTGGAACGAAGCGATCGGCTTGCCGAACTGCAATCGTTGCTGCGCGTATTTGAGCGTGGCCTCATACGCGCCCATCTGAACGCCGGTCGAAATCCAACCCACCATGTAGCGGGTCATCCGCAGCACCCGCGCGGTGTCGCGAAAGGAATTGCCGCCCTGCAGCCGATTGGCTTCCGGCACCCGCACGTCCTTCAGCGTGATCTGGCCGTTCTGGACCACCTTGAGGGCGATCTTGTGCTCGATCTTCTCGACGCTGAATCCGGGCGTCGTCTTGTTCTCGATTATGAAACCTTTCACCTGATTGTCGGCGAGGTCGCGCGCCCAGATGATCGAGACATCGCACCAAGGCGCATTGCCGATCCATCGCTTCTGCCCGTTGAGCACCCAGACGTCGCCCTCGCGCTTGGCGGTCGTCGTGAGGCCGCCGCTGGCTCCGGAACCGACCAGAGGTTCGGTCAGGCCGAAGCAGCCGATCTTCTCGAAGCGCGCCATCGGCGGCAGCCATTTCTGCTTTTGCTCCTCCGATCCGTCGAGATAGATCGAGCCCATCGCAAGGCCGCTGTGCACCCCGTAGAAGGTGCAGAACGAGGCGTCGGTGCGCGCCAATTCCATCGCGACGAAGCCGAACAGCTTATTGTTTCCGCCGGCGCAACCGTAGCCCTGATACCCCAGGCCGCCGAGCTTCAACTCCTTGAACGACGGGAGCAACTCGAACGGAAACGCGTCGTCGGACCAATATTTGTTGATGATCGGCTGGACCTTGGTCTCCATGTAGCCGCGCACTTTCTTGACGAGCGCCAGTTCCTCGGCCGTCAGGACGTCCGCGAGCTGATAGAAGTCGCTGTTGGGAGCAGGAAGCGGCTTTGAAGGGGCCGCCGCGGCGCGAGGCGCCGATGCTGTTGACGTTGGCATGCTGTTGTTCCTTTGGTTCATAATGTGCGGGCCCAGTTCCGAGGGAGCGGCTCCGGCGGCGGCCCGTTTGCGCCGTGGTCCGAACAATCAGAGCGCTTGCGCGAAGGCCGACGCTCAATTCAAGTCGATCACCGACGGCCGTGATCTACTGAGACGCAATATGACGATTTGGATTGCTGCGGTCTATTGCGCGCGGGTCGTGGCCAACGCCGTCAAGGTTGCGTCGCGCTAAACCTTGGCTTAGAGGCGGCAGAGATATTCAAATCTGGATTGGCGGAAGGGTGTTTTCCGAGTGCCGCTGTCCATCCCGGACAAATTCGGGGGCTTGATTGAGATCATGCTCCGGAACGACAGCGCAACCCAGAAGGATGACATCGCGGCGGCAGCTAATTGGCTGGCAAGGCGCACCCGGCGGTCGATCGTATAGCCGACACGTAGGCGCGATATGCCGGCTCAAGAAGTTTACGGCTTCTCCGGCAGCAGATGGAGCTTGTCGGCCATTCGGCCGAGTTCGGGAAGAGAGCGGGCGTTCATCTTCCGCATCGCTCTGCTACGATGGACCTTCACAGTTGCCTCTGCGATGCCGATTTCGCCGGCAATTTGTTTGCTGAGACGACCTTGCGCGACTTGAATCACGATCTCGCGCTCCCGGGGACTGAGCGAAGCGAAGCGCTCCCTGAGGGCGACCAAAGCCTTTTCGTTCTCTCGCCGAGAACGATCCCGAGAAATGCCGAGCTGAATCGCGTCGAGCAGCTCCTGATCACGGAACGGCTTCGTCAGGAACTCAATGGCGC
>JBAQGU010000201.1:0-3471 GCA_049287975.1 Roseiarcus sp. | reverse complement strand
CGCATCCAGCTGACATGTCGATCACGCGAAAAATGAACCTAGCGGCGTGGAGCAAAGAATTCCGGTATGATCTCTTTACTCATATGCGATAGCCCTGCTCCCTGGGGCGGGGGTGGGGCGCCCGGCGCCGTTGAGGGCGGCTTCAAGTTCGAGAAGCAGGCGCGCCCCCACGCCTGACCCACCCCTGACCCCTCGCCGTAACAATGGGGAGGGAACACCGCCCTCTCACTTCGGCGGCGGCGCCTTCTTCTCGTCGGTGGACGGCCAGGGAAACAGCACCGAGTGCGGCGATGTATAGAAGCTGTCCGGCCGGCGCAGCGACTCGGGCGGCCATTGCGCGGGATGTTCGTGCGCGGGGTCGCGGACGATCGCGCGACGATAAAAATGCCACGTCGCGTGCCCGAGCACCGGCATGACGATCGCCAAGCCGACGAACAACGGCAGCGAGCCGACCACGAGCGCGGCGGCAACGATCAGGCCCCACAACGCCACGGCGGTCGGGTTCATCCTCACAGTTCGCAGCGAGGTTTCGATGGCGACGACGAGCCCGACATCGCGATCGAGCAACAGCGGAAAGGAGACGATGCTGAGGCAGAGCGCGAGCGCCGCAAAGCAGAAGCCGATGGCGCCGCCCAGTCCAATCAGCAGCCAGCCACGCGAACTGGTCAGCACGTCAGAGAGGAACAGACCCGCCGAAGTCGGCGGATTGGGGCCGTAGAGCCCGACATAGAGCACCTCGGCCCAGCCTATCCAAATGGCGAAAATCGCCGTCAACATCAGGCCGAGCACAACGATCGCCGGTAGCGCGGGCGACCGCACCACGACGAACGCGTCGCGCCAATCGGGGGCGAGCCCGAGTTCGCGCCGGCGGCTGACCTCGTAGAGGCCGATGGCGACGACCGGGCCGACCAAGGCGAAACCCGACGCTATCGGGAACAGCAGTTGCAGCGCCCCGCCCAACGAACTCATAGAGGCGAGGACGAGTCCCGCAACGACGTAGAAGAGCCCGAGGAAGGCCACGTGCGACGGCATGGCCATGAAGTCGTCGAACCCCTCGGCGAGCGCCGCGAAACAATCTCGCGCGCCGAGCTTGCGCACCTGCGGCGGCGCGGTGAGCGCGTCGGGGCCGTAATAAACGTGAAATTCCGATAATATAGACATGAGTACGTCCCTCCGTTCGCGTTCACGCAAACGTCATTCGGACGTCAGTCCACAAATCGGCGACCAAGCGTCACGAAGGTTCGCGCAGTCGGGACGGAGCGTATACGGGAACGCGCCGCTTGTCACCCGCGATGCGTCGGCGAGAACCCCCTCTCCCGTTCGGCGGGAGAGGGTTGGGGAAAGGTCCAGCCGCGATTCCGACTGAAAAGACGCTCATCCCGCGCCATCGCCCGTCGAAAGAGGGGCGACCTTCGACGCCCCATCGCGCCACCCCGCAAGCGGGAGAAGGGAGCGCCTTCGGCCCCTCAGCCCCGGATCGGCTCATGCGCGAGCGCTGCGCGGAGGAAGAAATAGAGCCCCGTCAGCGCGAACAGGATCAGGAAGCCTTCCAGCACGTGGGTCAGCACGTCCCCGAGCTGGAATAGCCCCCCGATCGCCCAGCCCGCCGCGCCGCCGGCGCCGACGAGCTCGGTGCCGACGAGCACAGCGACGCTCCCGAGCGTCACGGCGTTGGTCCAAAGGATCCGGGCGGGGGCGGGCACGGGAAATCTCCTCACTTGCGAACGCCCGGCGCTATAGCATGAAAACGGGCCGCGCAACCCGCGCGCGTTTTCCGTTCCGCGTTCGAACTTATCCAGCCTCATGATCCGCATTGCGACTGTCCTCGCCCTGATCGCCAACCTTCCCCCGCCTCGGCCCAAAGCCCGTCGTCTCTCTCGGGCGATTACGTCTGCACCTACGGCTGCCGCCTCACCGACGCCAACCCCAGCGTGGCCATCGACGGCGCCGCCGCAATCTGCATGAACGAGTTCGGCGGCCTCTCTCTCGGCCGGGTGTTGAGCGAAACGTCGATCTCCTGTTTCAACAAGACCGGCGTGCTCGCGGCCGACGGCGTCACCCTGCGATGGAGCGACGGCGTCGTCTGGAAGCTGCGCCTGTAGACGCGGTCGTTGACCGCGTGGGTTCCGCTTGGTTGACACTCGGAAAAAGAGGCGCTCTACGACAACCGCGCTCAGCGAGCGCGGCTACAGGCCCCGGAGCCCCCGCATTGACCGACGAAGCCGTCTATTCCCACGCCGCCGTCGCCGCGCCCCATCGTCTGGCCGCGGAAGCGGGCCGCGACGTGCTCGCGCAGGGCGGCAACGCGATCGAGGCGATGGTCGCGATGGCCTCGACGATCCCCGTCGTCTATCCCCACATGAACGCGATCAGCGGCGACGGCTTCTGGCTGATCCGCGACGGCAAGGGCCAATCTCGAGCGATCGAGGCCTGCGGCTTCGCAGGCGAGAACGCGACGATCGCGCGCTATCGCGACCTGGGTTACGATGCGATCCCGACCCGCGGGCCAAACGCCGCGCTCACCGTTCCCGGCACGATCGGCGGCTGGGCGCTCGCGCTCGAACTCTCGTCCGCGCTCGGCGGAAAATTGCCGCTGAAAATCCTCTTGGAGCGCGGCGAGCGGCTCGCGCGAGAGGGGGTTCCGGTCTCGCCGTCGGAGACCCGGTTCGATCCGCTCGCCCATCCCGAGCTCGTCGCCGCGCCGGGCTTCGCCTCGACCTTTTTCCTCGACGGCAAGCCGGCCGTGGCGGGGGTGATCCGGAAGTTGCCGCGCCTCGCCGACACGCTCGCGCAGCTCGCGCACGCCGGGCTGGACGATTTCTACCGCGGCGACGTCGCACGCGAGATCGCGGCGGATCTGGAGCGGATCGGCTCGCCGGTGACGCGCTCCGACCTGAAGGTCTACGTCGCCAACTGGCGCGAGCCGCTCGTCCTCAGGCTGAAGAAGGCGACGCTCTACAACACGCCGGCGCCGACGCAGGGGCTCGCCTCGCTGATGCTGCTCGGCCTCTACGAGCGTTTGGCCCCCCGAAGCGTCGATGGATTCGAACACGCGCATGCGCTGATCGAGGGGTTCAAGCGCGCGTCGGCGGTGCGCGATCGCGTCTGCGTCGATTTCCGCATCGCCACCGACGATTTCGCACATCTGCTCTCCGACGGCTTCCTCGATAGCGAGGCCGCGAAGATCGACGAGCGTCGCGCCGCGCCCTGGCCGCTGAGGCCCGAGAAAGGCGACACGATCTGGATGGGCGCGATCGACGCCAGCGGAATCGCGGTCTCATTCATTCAGTCGCTCTACTGGGAATTCGGCTCCGGTTGCGTGCTGGAGCGAACCGGCGTCACGATGCCCAATCGCGGCGTTGCGTTCCCGCTCGATCCGGCCGCGCGCAATTCGCTGCAGCCGGGACGCCGCCCGTTCCACACGCTGAACCCGCCGCTCGCCGTGTTCGACGACGGGCGGGTGATGTCCTA
>JBAQGU010000200.1:0-7443 GCA_049287975.1 Roseiarcus sp. | reverse complement strand
CCTTGCCGACTGCCATCTCCTGTCCGGTGATATTCCCGACGGCGACCTTGAGGCGCTCGATCGGGTCCAACGACGAAATGTCGCCGGTGACGGGAGCGTCGAAATCCGGGACCGGTCCCTTCAATCGCTGCGCTCGGCGCTTGACGCGATTGATGCCAAAGCCGACGTAAAGCAGCGCTCCGAAAACCGGCGACAGCCAGGCGATCCCGATCCATGCGATGGCTGCGGGCACTTCGCGCTTATGGGTCAACGTGTGAACGGTAACCGCCGTGGCGATCACGACATGCAGGAGACCGACAAAGATCGAACGGCCGACGAGCAGCGAATCTTCCAAACTAACCCTCTGCGGCTGCCGTTCGCATGCGTCGGCCCGGAAATCCGGCGGCCGAGTGCTCCGACCGATGGATCTTACGCCCACCGCATAGCATAACTCTCGAGCGCGGGGTCACGGAAACATCAAGCGAGACTACGTCGCTGCGGGCTTGGAGGCGTCTCGAGTGAACTTGGCGCGGAACTGGAAGGAAATCGCCCTGATCGGCGCTCCGGTCGGCGCGGGGGCCTCTACGGCAGGCTGCGTCATGGGGCCTGCGGCGCTGCGCACCGTCAATCTGCGCGAGACGCTCGCCGCCCTCGGACACACTGTCGTCGATCGGGGCGACGTCCGTGTGCGGACGGACATGGGCGATGAGGGCGCCCGGCCCGCAAATCCCCGCGCGCGCAATCTCCCGGAAATCGCCGCCTACGCCAAGGCGGTCAGCGCCGAAACGCTGGATGCGTTGGAAAAGGATCAGTTTCCGATCATCCTCGGCGGCGATCACAGCCTGTCTATGGGGTCGGTGAACGGCGTCGCCCGCCGCTGCGCGGACATCGGCCGCCAGTTGTTTGTGCTTTGGCTCGACGCGCACGCCGATTTCAACACGCCGGAAACGAGCCCGTCCGGCAACATGCACGGCATGTCGCTCGCCATGCTCGCGGGCGAGCCCGGGTTGGATGATGTGCTCTCCGGCCACCCGCGGGCGCGGATCAAACCGTCCAACATTTACCTGTTTGGCGTCCGCTCGCTCGACAGGGAAGAGCGAAATCTTCTCGGAGCGCGAGGCATCCACATCGACGACATGCGCCGCGTCGACGAATTCGGCGTCGCCCATCTGCTTCAGCAGATCTTGGACGAAGTCAGGCGGCGGGTAGGCCTCCTGCACGTGAGCCTGGACGTCGACTTCCTCGATCCCTCGATCGCGCCAGGGGTCGGGACCGCCGTGCCCGGCGGGGCGACATATCGCGAGGCGCACCTGATCATGGAAATGTTGTGCGATTCGGGACTCGTCGGCTCGCTCGATCTTGCCGAGCTGAACCCCATTCTGGACGAGCGCGGCAAAAGCGCTCATGCGCTGGTGGAACTCGTCGCCAGCCTGTTCGGACGCAAGATCATCGACCGAACGCCAGCCGCTCGCTCCGCTGGAATCGACGCGTGAACCATGGATGCCGCCGCGGCGTTGAAGGCGCCCGCGAACCGGCGACGCCTCGCGCTCGCCGATATCTTGAATTGCCTCGAGTCAACGCCAAATGATTCTGGAACCCGAGATGGGCTTGGCGGCGTTCGCCTCGATAAAGCCCACGAATCGCTGGAGCCGAGCACGCCTCGATGGCTTGGGACGAGTCGGACGCAAGCCGCGCTTCGCGACGTCTCATGAAGGAGCTCGATCGATGTCGCGCGGATTTTCGCTCAAAGCAACGCTACTGGCGTTGTTGTCATTGCCGATCTCGAACGCAGCGATCGCCGGAGTCGCCGAGAACATGGGCGGCGTGGCCGACATGTTGAAACGCACCGCGCCCGTGACGAAGGCGCAGTACGATTCCTCCGACGACGGCGATCTATGTTGGTACGACCAGGGCTGGCGGGGTCCCGGCTGGTATCTGTGCGGCGACGAGTGGGACTATGGGGTTGGGTGGTTCGGCCTCCATCGGAACCGGCATCGCCATTTGCACGGCATTGCAATCGAGCACCCGGTGCGAGAGAGCCATCGCGCTGTCCGCGTCGCGGGCCGACCGGGCGTTCGCATTGGGGGCGTCCACTCTATTCACCACCCCCGCGCCGGCTTTGCTTGGACACGATCACCTACCCGCGACGTGTCCGTAGCGCATCACTTCGGCGGCGCCGGCGCAGTCTATCACAGTTACGGGGGCGCCCGCCCGGTCTATCACAGCTACGGTGGCGCTGGCCCGGTCTATCACGGCTACGGTGGCGCCGGCCCAGCCTTGCACGGCGGCGCAAGCGCGGTCGTTCCCAGCTTTGGCGGCGGCCCCGCCGCCCACAGCTTTGCGGCTCCGGCAGGGGCCTCTGCCAATTTCGGCGGTGGGGGCTCGCATGGCTTCGGCGGCGCTAGTTTTCCTTCGGCCGGACACGGAATGGGCCACTGAGGCTCCGCGAGATTTCGCTACTTCCCGACACCGAGTTCGCGGGACGGAAACCCCTTCCCGGCTCGGGTCCGGATCAAGCCATCCTGACGGAGCGGGCCCTCCCTACGCACTCATTCTAAAGGAACCGTTCCTGCTAAAAGAACCGTTCCCGCACCCTGATGGTGTCCCCGGGCCGGAGCGGGAACGACAGCGGCACGGACGCGGTCAAGATCGCTCCGCCCATGATGCGCGTGAGATCGACGCTGTCTTTGTAGCCGCGAGGACCGAAACCGCCGGCGATCGCGACCGCATTCTGAACCGTCGTGCCGTTGACGAACGGATATTGTCCGGGGACTCCGACCTCGCCGAGGACGAAGAACGGGCGAAAGGCTTCGACTTCGACCGAAACGCGGGGATCGCGCAGATATCCCTGCCGCAGACGGGCCTCGATCCTCGACCCCAGCTGCGCGGTCGTCCGACCTCGGGCCCGCACCGTGCCGATCAACGGCGCCGAGACATTCCCCGCCCCGTCGACCGAAAAGGAATTCGTGAGGCCTTCCTGGCCAAAAACCATCACGCGAACGCGGTCGCCGCTCGCGAGTTGATAGCGGGCGCCGATCTCCGCGCGCAATTGTTCGGAGCCGTAGTGGGGCGTTGAACAACCCCCCAGCACGGCCAGTGCAACTGCCAAGGCAAGGAAAAATCGACTCATGGCTTCAACCACGCTGCTAAACTCGTGATTGTTTGTAGCGAGTCATGGTTAACGAATGACCAATAGCCCCGATCGGCCAGATCGCGGCTCAACCCGTCAGCAACCTTAATCGCCCATAGATTCCAACATCGTCTGCGTTGAGACATCGGAGCGACGAATGTAACCCCACGGCGATCAGCGCCTCGGCGTACGCGCGTCGCGCGACGACTCGATCGATCTGGCTCGATCGCTGCAGGCCGTCGCGCGCGGCGATCCTCGATCGTCGTTCCGACCCTCGCTGCGTTCGTCGCTGGGCTAGTCTTCGTCACGTTGGTCAGCGGGCGATATGCTGACTTCACCAAGGTCTTGCTGGAGCACGAGGAGAATTATTTCACGAGGCCCGACAAGGCGACGCTGGATCTCGCCGCGCCCTAGACCCCGAGGCCGTCCAGCGCGAGGCCGAGATGATCGCTACGGCCGATCTGGCGCGCAAGACGATCGCGAAACTCGGCCTGATGGAAAAGAGCGAATTCAATCCCGCGATTTCGCGCCTCACCGCGTTGCCGGTGGAAGATCGGAACGACAGAAGCAAGGCGCAGTGGCGCGCATTCGCGTCGATGCATGTCATCGCGGAAGCGCGCGGCGGCCGCTTTGTTTCCCTGCTCGATCCGCCCGACGGATTGCGGACCGCCGCGGGAAGTTGCAAAAATCAGGGATGGTGGCCGGTTCTGGTCGGCGAGGAAGGCGAGCGGGACACTGTTCTTTCGTCGCCGATAATTCTCTACGATTACCCGAAAGTAGCGCCGGAGAGTCCCGGCGATCTGTTCGATGGGACCGAGATCGACGAAATCCTCACCCTGCGCATACTGGCGATGACCGACGACGAGAAGCGTGAAATGGCGTCTGTCGATTCTCGCGCTCGCGCCCTGCTGGAGCGCACGCATTCGCTTACCTCCGAAGACATGGCGCGCCTGCACGGAACCATGCGCGAAGCCGAATCCCAACGCGGCGCCGATGTTTTCGTGCAGGCGCTCCATGGCGACGGCAGGCCGCGCCTCGCCTCGCTTGTAGACGGCGGACGTGAGATCACGGTCGGGACGCAGGTCCGCTTGCGCCCTCGAGCCGGAGGCGACATTCTGGACATTGCGTTTCGAGACAAGCTCGCCATCGTCGAGGCGATCGAGCGGGACTTCGAAGACCGAGTCCATATCGCGGTGACGCTGGTCGACGATCCCGGCCGCGACCTGGGAGCCGCGGGCTTTCCTGGCCACCGCTTCTACTTCGCGGCTGACGAGATGGAGCCTCTGGGCGCAGGAGAACTGCCATGACGGCGATTCTCGTGGCGGGGATCGGAAACATTTTTAATGGCGACGACGCTTTTGGCGTCGAAGTCGCGCGGCGACTGTCTGGCCGTGATTTCCCCGGCGTGCGGGTTGTCGATTTCGGCATCCGGGGCATCGATCTGACCTATGCGTTGCTCGACGATTATGAGCTGGCTGTGCTGGTGGATACCGCCCAGCGCGGTGAATCGCCCGGTACGGTTTCGGTGATCCAGCCCGATCCGCTCGAGGATTGGGAACCGTCACCCGAGGACCTGATGCTTTCGCCGCACGATCTCGATCCGGCGCGGGTCCTTCGGCTTGTCGCCGCGCTTGGCGGGAAATGCCGGAACGTCCTGCTGGTGGCTTGCGAGCCGCTCACCTTCGGGGGCGATGAGGGCGCGATGGGCCTCAGCGAACCGGTAGCCGCGGCGGTGGACGCCGCTGTGACGACCGTCGAGGAGTTGATCCGCGAATGGATCGACGCCGATAGCGATCGTCCAACAATACAATCTCGCATTTCGGACGAAGAAGGAGTCGAACCATGAACGGATGGGAGATTTTTGGCATCATAGTCGTCGTGATCATCCTGCTGTTGCTGATCATGAACGCCAGGGACTTGTTCAGATACCTCAAGATCAGCAGCATGTGAGAGTGGACCTGAAACGCATGGCGCCAACGCAAATGCCGGCGGTGGAATTTCGCGTGCGGGGTCGAGTGCAAGGCGTCGGCTTCCGCCCGACGGTCTGGCGCATCGCCCGTGAACTCGGCCTCGCGGGAGAAGTGTTCAACGACGGAGAGGGCGTTCTCCTGCGCGCGGGCGGGGATGAAGCCAGCCTCGCCGCGCTCATCGCTCGCCTCGAGACCGGGCTGCCGCCGCTGGCGCGCATCGATGCGATCGAGAGGCGGGACTATTACGGCCGGAAATTGCCGCCGGAGTTTCGCATCGCCGAGAGCGCAGAAGGCGGCACGCATACTCAGATCTCCCCTGACGCTGCGATTTGCGAGGCCTGCGCGGCCGAACTGCGAAACCCGAACAGTCGCCGCTATCGCTACGCCTTCAACAATTGCACGCATTGCGGGCCGCGCCTCAGCATCGTTACCGGCGTTCCCTATGATCGCGCGACCACGACCATGGCGATGTTCCCGCTGTGCGGCGACTGTCGCGGCGAATATCACGATCCCAAAGATCGTCGTTTCCGTGCCGAGGCGACGGCTTGCCCGGTTTGCGACCCGGCGGCGACATTGGTGTCGCTGTCGAACGACGCGCCACCGCCGACGATCGGCCCAGGCGCAGTGGAAATCGCCGCCGGGCTGCTCCAGAGCGGGGAGATCATCGCAATCAAGGGACTTGGGGGCTATCATCTCGCGTGCGACGCCTTCGATGCGGAGGTCGTTACGCGGTTGCGGCGATTGAAGCGGCGCGAAGCCAAGCCATTCGCCCTGATGACGCGCAGCGTCGAAGTCGTTCGTCGCTATTGCTCGGTCGACGGCGAAGAGCATCGCCAGCTCGCCAGCGTAGAGGGGCCGATCGTGCTGCTGCGCGCGGATGGGCCGCGCCGCCTGCCGGACGCCGTGGCGCCAGGTCTGAGAACTCTGGGATTCATGTTGCCGACCACGCCACTGCATCTATTGATCTGCGAGGCGATGGATAAACCGCTGGTGATGACGAGCGGCAACCTATCCGATGAACCTCCCATCATCGACGACGACGAGGCGCGCCGGAAGCTCGCTGGGGTCGCTGGCTACGCGTTGACGCACAATCGCCGGATCGCCAATCGGCTCGATGATTCGATCGTACGGGTAATAGGTGGCAAGGCGCGCACCCTTCGCCGCGCCCGCGGTTTTGCGCCCTCGCCGATCAAGCTCCCTCCGGGCTTGGAGTCCGCGCCCGACGTGCTGGCCCTGGGCGGCGAACTGAAGGCTACCTTCTGTCTGGTCAAGGACGCACAAGCGATTCTCTCGCAGCATCAGGGAGACCTCGAAAGCGCGTCGACCTTCGACGACTATCGCAGGGCTCTGGGTCTCTATCGCGACTTGTTCGATCACGCGCCGAAAGCTCTCATCATAGATGGCCATCCCGAGTACGTCTCGTCGAAATTCGGGCACGAGAAAGCGCGCGAACAGAAATTGCCCCTGATCGAGGTGCAGCACCATCACGCCCACGCGGCCGCCTGCCTCGCGGAAAACAAATACCCCTTCAAGTCGCGGCGGGTCTTGGGCATCGTCATGGACGGGCTCGGCTTTGGCGACGACGGCTCGATCTGGGGAGGCGAATTCCTGCTGGCCGACTATCTCGGCTACGAGCGTCTGGCCAGGCTAAAGCCGGTCGCGATGCCAGGCGGCGAACGGGCGGTGCGGGAGCCTTGGCGCAACCTCTATGCCCACCTCGACGCCGCGATCGGTTGGCCGGAGGTGCGGGAGCGCTATCCGGATCTCGAACTCGGCGCCTTCCTGAACGCCAGGCCGCTCGCCATGCTCGACGCGATGATCGAGAGGGGCATCAACGCGCCGCTGGCCTCGTCATGCGGACGCCTGTTCGACGCGGTAGCGGCTGCTCTGGGCGTTTGCCGCGATTGTCAGACCTATGAAGGCGAAGCCGCAGCGCGCCTCGAGGCCTTGGCCTCCCCAGCGATGCAAGACGAGGACGTGGGTTACGCCTTTTGCATCGACCCCCCGTCCCCCCTCGGCCTCCTGGAAATCGATCCTTCGACTGTTTGGAAAGCGATTTTGACGGACATCGCGCGAGGGGTCGACGTCGCGGATGTCGCTCTCCGCTTTCATGTGGGGTTCGCGAACGCGGTGGCGGATACTGCGATACGACTGGCTGGGCGTAAGCCGGAGCGGCCGCTGTTCGACACGGTGGCGCTGTCGGGCGGCTGCTTCCAGAACTCCATTCTGTTCGGCGCCGTCGCCCGACGCCTGAGCGACGCGGGTTTCACCGTGCTGTCCCATGTCGAGGTCCCCGCCAACGATGGCGGCTTGTCGCTCGGTCAGGCGGCGATCGGCGCCGCTCGCCTCGTGAATGCGGCCGCA
>JBAQGU010000199.1:0-1929 GCA_049287975.1 Roseiarcus sp. | reverse complement strand
AGGATGAATTCAAGGCGCGCGGCCTTTCGGAAGTCGCGGGCGACGAGTTCACGGTAACGGCGACCGAACAGATTGCCGGCCGTCTCGACTCCAAGGCGGTCAAGGCCTTCCTCAGCGACGGCTACTTCAAGTTCGAGAAGGCGATCATCTGCACCGTCATTCGCATCAAGGCCGCGAACCGGCTCGCGCTCGCGGCCTGAACGAAGCGGCGGCGGGGCGATGATCCTGGAGCCATAGCCCAGAAACCTGGGCGCGCTGTCGCCCGAAATTCATCACGGAGATTACAATGTCGAAACCCACCGTTTCGGCCGCCGGCGGAGCTATGCCCGCCGAATGCCACACTACCCGCAGAGGAGCGCTTCGCTTCCTCGCGCGCTCGACGGCACAAGCCTCGGCGCTCGCGGCCCTGCCCGTCGCCGCACTCGCCGCGCCGCACGGCGATGATGCTGAAATCCTCGCCCTCAGCGCCGAGGTCATTCGCAGATCTGGGGTAGCGGATGATCTCAACGAGCGCATCGAGCCGATCGAGAGTCAGCGGTGGATACAGGAGGGGCTAAGGGAGGATCTGACGGTTGAGGAGTTGTGGGCGCGAACGACGGCTTGGTCCTATGCGACCGGGCGCGAGGACGCGATCAAGACCCTGCAAAACTTCGACGAAGAGACCGATCGCATCTATTACCGCATGATGGCTATCCCAGCGACGACGCAGCCGGCCCGGGCGGCGAAGGTGCGCGCGTTACTCATACACGTAATGGGCAACGAATGGCGCAGCCCTGACAGCGAGCTAGATTGGAATATCGCCCAGGCGCGCAACTCTCTTTGCCGAGTTCGCCGGCATGAGCGCGGAGGAGATGGACCATGTCTGACGCAAAACACGAAGGCCCGTCGCCAGAGCAGCTAGCCCAGCGGGCTCGGTTCGAAAGGCTATACGGTGATTGGCACACGGCACGCGCGGCCTCAAATAACCCCGACCTGCCCGAAGACGACGTGTCGGCGAACGCGCGCGCTCGAAAACTGGACGAGGCGGAACGGGCTCTCTTGACGACGCCGGCACCGTTGCCGTGGGGCGTGTGGATGAAATGGGAAGTTCTCGACCAGATCATGACGAACGAGGCGGAGTCCGGTGCGAATACCGACAATCGGGTGATTGTGGCGGTCGCGGCCACCAAGGCCGACGTGCTCCGGTTCGGGCTCGGCGATCGGGAGCTTTGCGCGGCCTAACGTGCGCCGCACCGTGCGGCGAACGTCCAGACCGGCCGCCGGGTGCGACTCGGCGGGCCCATAGGACTCTAAGCACGCGGGAGCGCTCCCCCGCGGTCGCGGAGCGCCTCTATTGCGGCTCGAGGTCGGGCGCCGCAATGGTTATCGGGCCGGCCGATGACCTCCCACACGCATGAGGTCGAAAGAAACGCCCCGCCCGGATGTACGGCGGGGCGTTTTCGTTTTAGGGCCGCCGAACTTTCTCTGGCGCGCCGGAGTTATATTGCTGACGATCACACGGGGAGAACAATCATGCGAAATTTAACCTTCGCCCTCGCCGGCGCGCTCGAGCTCATCGCCGTGGCTTTTGTCCCACTCGCGTGGGCCGACGATTCCGGCCATGCCGGACCGCAGAGCCTGAAAGCCGAGCAATCGCTTCACGACGGCACTGCGGGAACGACGACGCAAAATCATACCGGCGACGACGTGGTTACCACGCCGGGGGTGGGCCAACCCGGCGCTCGCCCCGTCCGAAAGGACCCGATGAACCAATAGAGTCAAGGTCCGTGGCTGCAGGACCAACGGGCGAGCATTGGCCTTCGAGATACACTCAAGCAAAGTAACGTCGTGAAGTGTCTTGCGCTTGTTTGTGCGCTGTCCATGCCGCTGGCCGCCTTCGCAGCGAGCCCGGGCACGGGCGGAGCGGGCACGGGCGGAGCGCCCGGCAAC
>JBAQGU010000198.1:0-6839 GCA_049287975.1 Roseiarcus sp. | reverse complement strand
CAATGACTGGCCTCTTGCGAAACTGTCCCATGAGCGTGGCCCTCCAAGGATGGCGTGATTGCGAAATTGTGATTGAGGCAGAATACGCCGTCTTTCTGTTTTTATGAAACAAAAACAGCATTCTTCTATTTCGCTACCACAAGAGCCGTCGGGCCATTGCAGTCCTATCCAGATTGCGAGAGGCGTTGCCGCTGTTTCTTCGCGGCACTCGTAGACGCCTTAGGTTTCGTGCTCCCTTAGCGGAGGCATTCTTTTGGCGGGCGGATGCGACCTTGCCGAGCGCCGCCTCGAATCGCCCTTTGTCTTCGTCGCAGCCTAGCCGCCGTGCGGTTTCTCGAATATCGCCTTTCCTTTGGCCGTTTCGTGTGATTTCAAGGGGTTGCAAGCCTACAAACCCTTTTCATGAGTCTCTCCAAATTTCTTGGCCCGCCAAGCGCCGAGGCGGTCGGTCGCGCCATGCCGAGGCGGCGCGTACGACCGTCGCGAGCGGCGGAGCCGGCGGATTCGGAGGTCCGAGTCAGAGAGGATCGTCCGAAAGACCGCGCCGAGTTCGATCGCTTCATGCCGAGCGGCGTCCGCGTCCCGTCGAGCCGGATTTCGCAAGCCGGGCCGCCATAGGCCGGACCGCGCGATTGAGGTTTGCCGAAGGTCGGCGCGTCATTTCCGCTCGGGCGGCCGCATGGGCCGCCACCCGGAGTTGGCGTCAGGCGTGGAGGGCGCATGCGTCGGTATATTGGCTCAGTATCTCGTCAATCGACACGAGCAGGAGGGATTGGCACGTTTGCTCGCCAGCGCCAGACCCGGCGTGCGACCGCGGAAGAAACTGCCGCATCAGCGGCGCTGGAATCGTCACGCCCGAGAGCGAATCGAAGAGCCGGCGCACCGCCGTGTCAGCTTGGCGATGCGTCCAGTAATAGCGGATCCGGTCCGAGTATGAATAGTGCCGCAAGACGCGCTGTTGTTCCGGACTCCCCGGATAATAGGGCGCCCACCACCGCGGCTCGGCGAGCATGAGTTTTTCCATCGCGACCGCGAGCGCGCGGTGCGGATAGTCCGGAATCAACTCCGACGCGATGAGGTCCAGCCCGTATAACGTCTCACGCATCGCAAACGTCAGCGCAGGTCCCACTTTGAGAATGCAGAAACGGTCCCTGACAAGTTCCGCAAGGCGAGCGGGGCGCTGGTAGTCCGTCGAATGAGCTTCAAACACGAGGCTCGTATCATCGAGTGCATGGGAGAGCGGAGCCGCGCGATTCGGTTGGTATTCTACGACGGTTTCGTGCCCGAATTCGACGCCCGGCTGCACGACGAGCGCAACGACCCTCGAAAACGCATCGGACAGGCCCGCGGCCTCAAAGGCGCGCCTGAAGATCGCCAACGTGGCGCGCGCGCGTTCGGGGGCGGTAGGTTCGATGTGGTCGAGCGCGTGCCTGGCGCCGCCTGGCGGCGGCACTTCCGTGCCGATGACATAGTGAGGCGCCGGTTGGCCGGCATCGCGGGCGTTTGTTTCGGCGACACGCACAAGTCGCACGGCGCGTTGGGCGGTCAGGGCGTCGTCGAGGGCTTCCGGCTCGCCGGCGCAGCCCATCGAAGGGTCGAGATGAAGCTTGTTGAATCCCGCGGCGACGAAAGCCGCGACCATCGCTTCGGACTTCGCCATTGCGGACTCCGCGTCGAGCCTACGCCACGGATTTGGCCCGAGATGATCGCCGCCGAGAACGAGGTCACGGGAATCGAAAGCAACCTTGTCGGCGATGGCGCGGACCTGCGCCGCGAAATCCACCGGCGTCATGCCGGTGTAGCCGCGTTCGTGATTGACCTGGTTGCAGGTTGCCTCAATCAGCGCCGGCGCGCCAGTGACTTTGCACCGCCGGAGCGTCGCTTCGATCACCGTGGGATGCGAAGAGCAGATCGATGGAATTCCCACGAACTCGCCGGACCGCCTTCGCTCCAAAATCTCGGCGATTCGATTTGTCATGCCGTTCCCCCGGCTCGGGCGATGAAAGAATCCAGATCGGCGATTGTCGACGCGCCCTCCATCGGCCCTCTCACCGTCACCGCACGGGCTCCGGCCGCATTCGCATAGGCGAGCGCCTTTTCGATTGGCATGCCGCGATCACGACAAACGACATAGGTCGCGCCGAAACAATCGCCAGCGCCAGTCGGATCCACTTCGACAACCTCGAGGGCTCGGGCGCCGAGGGTTCCCGCGGCGTCGGTCACCAGAGCTCCGCCGGCGCCGCGCTTGAGCGCAATTTCCTTCACGCCGTTCGCGACGAGGCGCCTGGCGGCCTCCTGCTCATCGGACGCCTGCGAGAACAGCAGGATCTCGTCACCGGAAGGCAAGAAGAGATCAGTTTCGGCGAGAATCCTGTGAAGCGCCGACGTCAAGGCTGCATCATTCATCATCTCCTTGCGGACATTTGGATCGAAAGAAACGAGGCCGCCGTTGGCCTTGATCGTCGCTACCGCCCGTTCGACCATCATGCGAACCGGCGGAATTGCCAGAGCCGATCCCATCACGTGGATGCGGCTGGCCCTCGCTATCACGTGTTCGGCCTCTGGCGTCATGGCGATCCTGCCGCTCGCACTGTGCCGGATATTGTACACAAAGTCCCTGTTTCCATCTGCGCGGTAGCGCACGAAGGCGGAGCCGGTCGCGATATCCGAATGAACGGCGACGGCCGAGACGTCGACGCCGTCCGCGGAAAGGCGATCTAAATTGACGCGACCGAAATCGTCGTCGCCGACGGCGCCGATCATGGCGCACGGCGCTCCCAGGCGTCCGGCCTGATCGATGAAAATCGCAGGAGCGCCGCTCGGAAACGGTCCAACCAGGTTCTGGGGCGTCCGGAACCCCGTTCCGATCGTCGTCGCCATGATCTCGACGAGAATCTCTCCGACGGTGATGAGCAGACCGGTCATCAGCTCATCCAATTCCCGCCGTCGACGTTGAGAGTCTGGGCGACAACGTACTCGCTGTCGGCCGAGGCGAGAAAGACCGCGGCGCCGGCAAAGTCGGACGGACGGCCCATGCGGCCAAAGGGCACAGCCTCGCCCACCAAACGTTTCTTTTCGCCGATCGGCCGACGCTCATATTTGGCGAACAGCGAATCGACGCGATCCCACATCGGCGTGTCGACGACGCCCGGCGCGATGCCGTTGACATTGATGCCGTATTTGATCAGCTCGAGGCCCATCGATTGCGTGATGCTGATGACCGCCGCCTTGCTGGCGCAATAGACGAGAACGTTGGCTTCGCCGCGCCGGCCCGCCTGCGAAGACATATTGATGATCTTGCCGCCCCGGCCTCGAGCGACCATTTTTTCCACCACCGCCTTGGTGACGAAGACGAGCCCTCGGACATTGACCCCGAACTGGCGATCGAAATCGTCTTCCGTGATTTCCGATAGCGGCCCCATATTGAAGATGCCGGCGTTGTTGACGAGGATATCGACGCCGCCGAGTTTCGAGACGACGGCGTCGACCATGGCGTCGATCGAAGCCTGGTTGCGCACGTCGAGCCGGATGGCGAGCGACTTGCCGCCGAGTTCGGACGCGAGGGCGTCGGCTTTGGCGGTCTCCACGTCGGCGATGACCGCATGCGCGCCTTCGGCCGCGTAGGCGCGCACGATCGCCTCGCCGATGCCGCGCGCGCCGCCGGTGACGATGGCGACTTTATTCTCGAGTTTCATCGGAGAACTCCTCCCGTGTTCTTTCTTCTCACGTTGGCCAGGTAGCGCTACCCGGACCTCGTCGGGCGCGTCACCGAAGATGGCGCCCCTTCCCCTCTCCCCGCCTCTTCGCGAGGAGAGGAGAGCGTCCCACCAATTTGGACGACGCGCGCGACTAGCCGCCCGCAGCCGAGTGAGCAGCCGTAAAACGAGCCGCGAGACGGGTTACTTGATGTAACCAGCCCTTTTCATCGTCGTTTCGGTGCTCGCCTGGGCCTTGGCGAGAGCCTCGTCGACAGTTATCGAACCGGCGAGCGCGGCCGAAAAGTCCTGGCCGACTTCGGTGCCAATGCCCTGAAATTCCGGGATCGCCACGAATTGAACGCCCGTATAGGGCACCGGCTTGACGGTCGGATGCAGCGGATCGGCGGCGTCCATCGACTTCAGGGTCAGTTCGGCGAAAGGCGCCGCCTTCAGATACTCCGGGTTCTTATATAGCGACTCGCGCGTCCCGGGGGGAACGCTGGCCCACCCGTCTTTCGAGGCGACGAGATCTATGTAGTGCTTGTTTGTCGCCCAGGAGATGAACTTCTCCGCCGCGTCGACCTTGTTCGATCCGGCGGGAACGGCGAGCGACCACGCCCAAAGCCAGTTGGCGCTCTTTCCGAGACCGTCGTTCGGAGCCATCGCAAAGCCCACCTTGTCCGCGACCAACGAGTTCTTGCCGACCACGAACTGCCCGGCCGAGGTTGCGTCGATCCACACGCCGCACTTGCCCGCGTCGAACAGCGCGAGGTTTTCATTGAAGCCGTTCGCCGAGGCGCCCGGAGGGCCGTCCGCCTTCATCAGAGAGATGTAGAAGTCGAGAGTCTTCTTCCATTCCGGCGAGTTGAACTGCGGCTGCCATTTCTCGTCGAACCAGCGCGCGCCGAACGAATTGGCGGCGGCCGACACGAAGGCCATGTTCTCGCCCCAACCCGCCTTGCCGCGCAGGCAAATGCCATAAATGCCGGCTGCCTTGTCGGTCATCTTGTCGGCGGCCTGCCTGATGAAGTCCCAGGTCGGATTCTCGGGCATGGTGAGGCCGGCCTTCGCCATCAGGTCCTTGCGATACATTGTGAAGGAGCTCTCGCCGTAGAACGGCGCCGCGTAAAGCTTGCCGCCGGCCGACAGACCGGCGCGGATCGACGGGATCAGGTCGTCGATGTCGTAGTCCGCGCCGAGACGGTCGAGCGGGACCAGCCACCCTTTCTTGCCCCAAATTGGAACTTCATACGTGCCGATGGTCAGAATGTCGTACTGACCGCCCTTGGTGGCGATATCGGTCGTCACCTTCTGCCGCAGCACGTTCTCCTCGAGCGTGACCCAATTGAGTTTTATATCGGGGTTGGCCTTGCTGAAGTCGTCCGTCAGCCTCTGCATGCGGATCATGTCGCCGTTGTTGACCGTGGCGATCGTCAGATTGGTGTCGGCATGGGCCGCTTCGACCAAGCCGAATGCAGCGAGACCCGCCGCCGCCAAGCATAGCTTTCTCGTCATTTTTCGCTCCCTGAATTTGCGCCCGAGGTTTGAGCGCCCGGCGCCTCTTCGACCGCGCAGCAGCGCGCTGACAATTTTTTGCGCCTTTGCCCAGAATGGAAGCAAAGTCGTATCTTTGTCAATACATGCGTAGCAATAAATGCATACATATGCGTAAAGTAACTACGCTGGGCTCACGGTTATGGCAAACCAAAAACCCCGCCCGCGTGGTCGACGGGCCGTCGAGTTTTGTCGTAGGGCTTGTCGCCGCAAGCTCGTCCAGCCGCCATGCAATGTCGAAAAGAACATCGAAGGGGATGCAACGGGATGAACGACGTCGGCAAAAGAAAGAGAGAGAGGCCGCCGCCCAAATCCAAAACCATGGAGGAGTTTTGTGCGGCGAGCGGAATCTCGCGATCTACCGTGTCGAAGTTCTTCAACAATCCGGACAGTGTTCGGCCCGCTACGCGCGAGCGGATCGAGCAGGCCATTCGCAGCTTGCGCTATCGGCCGAATCTCTTCGCGGTCAATTTCAACCGTAAGAACCCGAAGATACTCGGGATGATCGTGCCCTCTTTGACGGACCCGTTTTTCGCTGGCCTCATCGAAAGCGCCGAACAGCGAGCCATGCAAGATGGCTATTGGACGATCATTCTTTCCTCGCATGGCCAACGCGCAATGGAGGCCCAGGCGATCCAGACAATCATGTCACTGAGAGTCGCCGGGGCGATTGTGGCTCCGCTGGGCATATCCTCGGATCTCGCGTTGCTGAAGGAATTGAGCGGGTCGTTTCCGCTCGTCCTGCTCGACGCCCGCGTCGACTTGCCGGCGGCGTTCGTGGGCACCGACAATTTCCAGAGTGTCGCGTTGATGGTCGACTATCTCCACCGATCGGGCTCGCCGCCATGCTATTTCGACATGCCTAACGTCAATCGAAATGCGCAGGAACGAAAACAGGCCTATCTCGAGGCAATGAGACGAGCGGGTTCCGAACCTTTGGTCGTGCCGTCGCTCAGCTACGGCTGGAATTTCGAGGCTGCAGGTTTCGACCAGGCGAGGGAGTACTTTGCGACCAAGACGTTGCCGAGACGAACGATATTGTGCGCAAACGACCGAACGGCCTTCGGGGTGATGGCGGCCGCGACTCATTTCGGCTTGAGGGTGTCGCGCGCCGGCGGCCCGAACGACATCCGCGTGGCGGGCCACGACGACCACCCGCTCAGTCGGTTCGCGAGTCCACCTCTAACCACGGTCGCGCAAGATCACGTGAGGATGGCCAACCTCGCCGTGGATCTCCTGGCAGGCCGAATAGTCGACGAAGGTCGTCAGACCTCGGCGAACGTCCGATTGCTCGAGGCCAAACTCATCATGCGCGATACCGCGTGAGCGTGGAATGCTGACGGAGCGGAAGCTGGGAGCGCAAGGCGACAAAACGGCTAAGCGTCGATCTCGCCTCTTGCAGCCTCGTCCGGCTGTCGGCCCTATTCGATGGCAGAGAGGCAACTGGTAGAGTTTGCCCTCGGCGCGCCGCGCGCCCCAAGGCTCGCGGTGGGCGCATTTAGGCTGTAGACCAAGGCGGCGCCCAATAACTACCGAATCGATCGGGTCAGCGGCGACCCATCCGTCATTGCGAGGAGCCCTTGCGAC
>JBAQGU010000197.1:0-11347 GCA_049287975.1 Roseiarcus sp. | reverse complement strand
GGATCTCGTGGCCAGGCGCGATCGGGTGGCGCCCAGTCGCGACGGCGAGAAGCGGCCCTACACCAAGGTCAGCATGAACGGCCGAGTGATCGTGGTCGACTTCAACAGCGGTCGACAGCTTCATCATATCGGCGAAATTCGCGGCCAAGGTCGGACGCGACGATTCATTCTCGCGACCCGGGCGAATCGCTTCTACGCGCCGCTCGAGGGTGATCTCGCCAATGTATTGCAAGACCTCGACGGCGCGTCGACGTCCGACGCCGCAGCGGAAGAGGAACTTGTTCAGCGGATCGACGCGCGTCTGGGTTTCTCGGACCCAAGCTCCAATCGATGACCCGCGCCTGACGGGGCGCCAGGCGAGCGATCGGTTCGCATGCCGACGACCGCGGGAACGATGGACACCACGCATTACCGTCTCGTCGACGGGGCTGGAGAATCGATCTGCACGGTGGCCGTCAAGCCAACCACCAAGCGCACACCATCCGGCACCTTGTCGATGTGGATGCGCACCGGAATACGTTGGGCAAGGCGCACCCAGGTGAAGATCGGATTTACGGATGCGAGTCCGGCACGATCCGGCTGCGAGTTCGGGACATTGATGCCGCGCGCGATGCTGCCGACGTGGCCGCGGACGATCTGGCTCTGTCCCATCAACTTGATCTCGGCGGGGTCGCCTTCGTGGATCGAACCGAGATACGTCTCCTCGAAGTACCCGTCGACCCAGAACGAATCCGAGTCGACCACGGAGATCTCGGTCTGCCCGACATTCGCATAGTCGCCGAGCTGCGCCAACAGGTTCGTCACAAATCCGTTGACCGGCGAACGAATCTCCGTGCGCTCGAGGTTCACTCGCGCCTGATCCAAAGTAGCCTGTGATTGTAAATACTTTGCCTTGCCCGCGATGGCGTTGGCCGCGAAGGTCTGCTGCTCTTCCACCGTCACCGACAAGTTGCTCAATTCCTGCCTTCGCCTCGATTCCCTCTCCAGGTTTTGTGCATCGACCTGCGCCTGCTGCACCGCCGCCTCGGCCAGCTTGACCGCTATTCTGTAGTCGGTCGGATCGATCACCATCAAGAGATCGCCCTTGTGCACGAACTGATTGTCGGCGACCGGAAGCTCGACAATGCGTCCCACGACCTCCGGCGCCATCGTGACGACGTAGGCGCGCACGGTTCCGTCGCGCGTCCAGGGCGCCTCCATATACACGCGCCACATCGCCCAGCCGGAGGCCACGGCGAGTAGGAACACCGCTGCTGTGATCAAAATCGGAATAATCGCGGGGCGCCGCCGCGCCGCATGCGGCGCCAACTCCTCACGAGGCCGGATGACGGCGCGATCGCGTGCCACCACATCGTTCTTCAGTTTGGCTTCGACATCGGGCATGGTCAACTCAACGCGCGGAGAAGCACGATCGTCGAGAGCACGATCATGTAGATTGATGAGAGGAACAGGGCCGGATGCCAGACGCACCGCAGCAAATCGAAACGGTTCGCCAACGCCCGCAGCGCAATCAGGACGAGCCACGCCGCCGCCATCATCAAGGAGAACGGCGCGACATAGACGCCGAACAGGTCGACCTCGGTAAAGCTCATGGCGCCACTCCCGAATCGAAATAAGCGGCATGCCGGGTCAGGGCCTCGGACATCGCGAGAATGCGGCCGCGCGCCCGAAGCCTGACGCGTGCTCCCGGCCGCGTGTCGGGCAGGGCGGCCAGCATCCGGTCGACATTGGCAAGACAGTCGACCGCGGCCAGGCTTTCGCCTCGCGCCACGGCGTCGGACGCTGCATCGAGGTCGATATCGAATCGGCGAGCGGCGCGGCGAAGATGGATCAGCACGCTGCCGACCGAGAGCGCGGCCACGAGTTGTCCTCGCTGCAGCGGTTGCGCCGCGTCCGGCAACGCGATGAGGCGTTGATTCACGCGGTGTTCCCAATTGTCCGACGACCAATGGGCAGTGCCCTTCGCGAGGCGGCGTAGCTCCCGAAGAGTGTGCGCCAGGAGACGGTGAGTTTCCTGTGCGGGCGATAGTTGCGGCAACAATCTAAACGCGAGGCCACCCGCGGCGACGCCCGCAACTATCGCTAATGCGGAATTGTAGAATTGCTCGGTGTCATAGCTGATGGGGTTGGCGGGCGCGAGCAAAGGTACGAACAATATGGTGACAGCCGTGAACATCCCGGTCCGCCACGGTTGGGTCATGAGCGCGCCGGCCGGCACGAGAACAGCCCCGATCGCAAGACTGAAGCCACCGAAGGTCTCGACGCCGGGCAGCACCGCAAATTTCACGATGGCCGCGAAAGAGACGGTCAGGCATGCGCCGGCCAAGAAATTCGTGGCGGTGGCGTAGGCCTGGTCGCCTCTCGTGGAAAACACGACCACCGCGATCGTGGTGAAAGCGATGGCTTGGGCGCCGGTCGGCCAAGCGGTCGCGATCCAGAACAGCTCTACGACGCAGATCGCCACCAGAGCGCGCGCGGCATTCACGAAGGGCGGCAACCAATCGGGCACGTCGAACCAGCCGCTGCGGCGGCGAGCAACGATTCGAACAGGCTCGCCGACGAGCAACCCCACCGCGTCGAGCGCAGGGGAGACGCCACCCAGAGCCCGAACCGCCTGGTCGGCGAGCAGTCGCAGCGATGGCGTGCGGACCGGAAGCGCCATCAGCGCCCTCGTCGAGGCAGCAAACGATCGGCGCACTTCAAGGGGATCGGCCGTCCAGCTGGTCGTCCCGCCTGACACGAACGTCAGCTGCAGCTGCCGCGGAAGACGTTCGTGGATGACCTCCGCCTCGCGCCGACCGAGGTCTTCCGGCGCCTGCTCGAGGTGGCCCGCCGAGGTTCGCCACGCGGACAGGGCGGTGAACAAGCCATCCAACCCCGCATGCAATGTCGGTAAACGAATACGGAGGTTGGACCCCTCTCCGAGGGCTTCGTCGATGGCCGGGTCGAGCGCGATCACACGCCGGACGAGTTCGCGCCGAACTGCGAGCACCTCCGGATTGCGTGGCCCGGTCGCCAACAACGAATCGGCAAACCCTCGGGCGATTTCTGCTGAAATGGCGCCGAATTTCTCAGCCAACCGACGCCGTGCGCCGCCCAAATCGGTTCCGATGAGCACGACGGCCGCGGAAAGGATGCCAATGCAGATCTCGCTGGCGCGGATGACCCCGAGTGTGAATGCTTGGCCGTTCGCGCCCCCGACTGCGCCGAGTTCGTCGCTCGCGATGATCGCCGCGGTGACCCCTGCGAGCGCCGCGGCATAGGCGGCGAAGTTTCGCAGCAGCGCGGCCACAAACGCGGACGCCGCGCCCCAGAGAGCCAGACCGAGGAGAAAACCCACACGCTGTTGCGGAAAGCACGCGGTCAGCGCCACGATCGCCACGGCCCCGACCACCGTGCCGATCATGCGGAACCATGCCTTGCGCAGCGAAGCGCCGAGGCTCGGCAGACTGACGATGGCCGCCGATGTGCCGGCCCAGTACGCATTGTCGAGTTCGAGCCAGAACGCGACGTACATCGCGAGGCAGACCGCGGCCCACAGGCGCAGACCGAACAGGAGCGCCGGCGTCACGGACCGCAGCCCATTCGCCAGATTGCCGATATTCGGCGAAACAGCAGACTGGGTCATATCAATCGACTCGCGGATGCCGACCCATCTCGGTAAAGCCGATTTCCTCCGATACCCAGAAGACGCCGCCGAAACCGCGGCACTCGATCCGGTCGAAGAACGGACGCTGCGTGGGATTCGCGCGACCAGCGAGAATTATAGCGGTGGCCCCGGCGGTTCTTTCCTATTTGCATTGCGAGTTGCGCGTTCGCACGCCCTGGACGGCCGCATCGGGCAAGGCGGTGGATCAGGGCCTCGGCCCCGCGACTGCCGTCCACTGTTCCCCTCGCCAGCGCGACCGGAGCGCCGCCCGCGCTCGAAACACGCCGCTTTTGCTCGTTACGAGTTGATTGTGGAGCTTCTGTGACGTCAGACGGACGCTAGACTCTTCGAAAATCCCGAGAGAGAAGCAAACTCTTGGCCAACAAGCTCCACGTCATAGTCTGCAGCACCCGGTCGGGTAGGACTTCCGGTCGGCAAGTTGTTCTTCGCACAGGCGCAGAAGCACGACCGCTTCGATGTCGAATTGGTCGATCTCGCGGCAATCGACCTTCCGATGTACGACGAGTCCAAACACCCGATCCTGCAGTATCAGCACGAATCGACGAAACCGTGGAGCGCCAACGGTCGCCGCCGCCGACGCCTGCGTCTCCTGAAGGTCGCGCAGTTCCTCGACGCGGGCGTGTTCCGCGGCGACGAAATCCAGACGCAAGCGGCCGCCACGCTGCTGAGCGAATTCGAGCGGTAAACGGAAGCCCTCAAACCGCTGCGCACCCGTCGCTTCACCGTTCTTTACATTCCGCTGGATCGCGCGAAACCTCAGCTCGGTAACGTCTCTTCGACCCGGCGGCTCCGGCGTGGGAAAAAGGAGATGGCCGTGACCCGTATCGACGAAATCCCATTGCTGGCCGAGCGCCCATTGCAACAGCCGAGTCGCGCGAGGACCCGCTCGTTCGCCATTGTCGCTGTCCTGACATGCGGGCTCACGCTCGGAGCGGGCAGCCTCGCGCTCGGCGTGAGCAACCTTACCGCCGCGGCGCAGGAAGCCAGCCGGTCCGGCTGGAGAGCAGGACTGCGCCTGGCTTTCGTCCAGCGCGCAGCGGCGCTCTTGCTGGATTCGGTGGGCGCTACCGCGGCGCAGGAATCCAAGGCGCACGACATCATCGCCGCGACTTTCACAGACCTCGCGTCCGATTCCAGGGAGGGAGAGGCCCTCCGCAAACAGGCGCTGGATCTCCTTGCCGCGCCGTCCATCGACCACGCGGCCGTCGAGAAACTGCGAGCCGAGGTGGTCGCGAGGTTCGACGCGAAATCCAAGAAGATCGTGAGCGGAGCGCTCGATATAGTGGACGAGCTCACGCCGGCGCAGCGGGCGCAGTTGGTGGAGCGAATCGGGGAAATGGCGCAGCACGGACCGATGGGCGGTCCTATGGGCCTATGGCGGGGCGGCCACTCCGGCGATCCCATGGGCGACGCGAGGCCTGACAACGCCACTGACAAGGATTAGTAGGAGCCGGGTCTGGAGACCTCATGGCCGAACGGGTTCTGATGATCGACGACGATGCGAGGCTGGCTGCGATGGTGTCGGATTACCTGACCGCGGCCGGCTTTGTCGTCGACTGCCGCTTCACCGCCCGCGAAGGTCTGGCCGCCGTCGACCGCACGGCGTTCGACGCCATCATCCTCGACGTGATGCTGCCCGACTCCGACGGCTTCGAAGTCTGCCGTAATGTCCGGACCCGCTCGCAGACGCCGATCCTGATGCTCACCGCGCGCGGCGAGGAAATGGACCGGATCGTCGGGCTGGAGATTGGCGCGGATGATTATCTGGCCAAGCCCTTCAGTCCGCGTGAGCTCGTGGCTCGCATTCGCGCAATCCTTCGGCGCGGGCGCATCCCGGTGCGCGCCGAGGACGCGGAGCTACGCTTCGGTCGGCTCCAGATCGATCGCGGATCGCGCATGGTGCGCATCGACGGCGAGGAGAGGATGCTGACGAGCTACCAGTTCGATCTGCTCGCCGCCCTCGCCGCCAATGCGGGTCGGGTGCTCAACCGCGAGCGGCTGATGGATCTCGTCAAAGGCGAAGATCTCGAAGCCTTCGACCGCTCGATCGACGTTCACATCTCGCGCATCCGATCCGTCATCGAGGACGATCCAAAGCATCCGCGCCGAATCATCACGGTTCGAGGCGCCGGCTATGTCTTCGCCAAAAGGCAAGATAGCGACGCATGATGATCGTCTTTCGCCGCCGGCTGTTCTGGAAGGTCTATCTGGCGCTGTTGCTGAGCCTGATAACCGTCGCCGTGCTGGTCGGGGGGTTGATGTGGCTGATGGGAGAAGCTCCCCGCGAGCGCCGGGTCCCCGTCCACCTCCATCTCCAGGATCTGGCGGTTCCTGAACGAGACGGTCCCTCAGGGGCGATCGCGGCGGCGCTCGGGCGATTGGGACATGAGCTCGGCGCCGCCGACGTCTCGCTCTACGATGCCAGCGGAGCGCTCATCGCCTCGCGCGGCAAGCCGATCATGCTCGCGCCGAGCGCTTACGAACCTGCCTCCTTCCCGCGCATCATGCGCATCGATCTCGCCGACGGGCGCGCCGTGCTCGCGCGACCGGGTCCGACCATGCCGAGCCCGAGGCGGCGCATGCTGACGATCGTGCTCATCGTCGTGGGCGGCGTCGGGCTTGCCGCGTTTCCCATCACCGCGCGGCTGACGCGGCGGCTCGAGGGGTTGCGCTCCGGTGTCGAGCGATGGGGCGCCGGCGCGCTCTCGACGCGAGTCGACGTCGTCGGCGACGATGAGGTCGCGGTGGTCGCGCGGACTTTCAACGTCGCCGCCGAACGCGTCGAAGCCCTGTTGAAATCGCAAAAGGCGCTGCTGGCCAATGCCAGCCACGAATTGCGGTCGCCGCTCGCTCGCCTTCGCATGGCGATCGAGCTCTGGCTCGAACGGCCGGACCCGAAGATACACGAGGAGATCGCGCGAAACATCACGGAAATCGACCAACTGTCCGAGGAGATTTTGCTTGCCAGCCGGCTCGACCATGCCGGCGCGACGATGGAGCGCCCCGCCGCCGTCGACCTTCTCGGTCTCGCAGCCGAGGAGGCGGTGCGCGTCGATGCGAGTTTCGACGTCGTGCCGATAGGCGCGAACCCGGTCGAGATCCAGGGCGACGCGGCGCTGCTTCGCCGTCTCGTTCGCAATCTGCTGGAAAACGCAGCCAAGCATGGAAGTCCACCGGTATGTATTTCGGTAGAGCGTCACGAAGAGGCGGTGCGCATCGTCGTCTCCGACCAAGGGCCAGGGATCGCGCCCTCCGAACGTGAGCGGGTGTTCGAGCCGTTCTACCGGCCCGCCGGCCACGGCGAATCGTGCGGCGGATGGGGCCTTGGACTTTCGCTGGTGCGTCAGATCGCCAGGGGGCACGGAGGCAGCGTTTTTTGCGACGCGGCGCCCGGCGGCGGCGCCCGCTTCGTCGTTGATCTAGCGATAGCTTAGGAGAGATCTGCTGAGACGCGGTCGCTGATCGCGTGGGTTCGCCGGTCATGGCGGCTCGAGCACAGCGGGACGCCGCCTTCTTTTCCAGTTGCCGGGGCGGCCAGAGCGGCGACCATTGTGCGGTCCTGCCAAACGGCGTCGCCAAAGCGTCATTGGGCGTTTACTCTTCTTCACATTCCGCCGGGCAGCGCGAAACGATTTTCTCCTAGCCTTTTTGTGTCGCGCTTCCAGCGGAGATCGCCATGACCGACGTTGACGACGCCCTTCCCATGCCTGGACCGCGCATTTTCGCCGACGACGAAATCGAGGTTCCAAGACGTTGCAGTCGGCGAGATCGGATCGCCGAAAGATGCGAAGCAGAGGAATCCTATCCCACGCCTGCGGAAATCTTGGTTCGAATAGGCGCGCTGCTGCTCATCTTCCTCTGGATCGCATCCGCTGCCGACTGTCTGGTAGATGCGTTGGTCGGTTGACCCGAGGCCGCCAAACGAAAGGCCGACATGAGGCTCGTGAGATTGCAGCCGGCACTCGCCGCCTTCAGCCGCACGACATCCTCGGCGTCGGTCCGATTGCCGGTAAGCCAGCGGGCGAGCCCAAAGGCGACGTCGAGATGCGGCAACACCATCTGGTTGAAACGCCTGCGCGCGAAGTCGGTCGTCACTGGTCCCCCAAAACATCACGGGGCGACGACGATCTTGCCTTTCATATACGGGTGAAGGCCGCAAAAGTAAGTATATTCGCCGGGTTTGTCGAACGTGAAACTGAACTTGTCATCGGTGTCCAACGCCTTCGATCGGAAGGAGCCGCCGACCCCAACGACGGAGTGGACGGTAGAGTCGTGGTTTTCGAAAGTGACGGTCGCGCCCGCCTTGATTGTCAGCGCCGCCGGCGCGAACAAGAACTTGTCGATGCCGACAGTTGCCTCGCCGTCGTCAGCCCAAGCCGCAATCGTCTGCCCGAAAAACAGCATGACCATCATGCCGATGAACAGCATGAACATTGCCGCCGCCGCCGCGAGCCAGCCTGTGTCCGCCGAGCTGAGGCGTCCTTCGATATTCCCGGTCATGGGTTTTCCTTGTAACAAGAGACAGTCGGAAGACCCGCAGCAACGTCTGAATATTCCCGCCGCACGAAAATAAATGTGCACAGAGGCCGACCAAGCGTGTCATCCCCGCCAAAGCGGGGATCCAGCCGTGGAACACGGCAAAACTCCGACGCAAGCCCGGAAGTCGTCGAAAACGACGAGGCGTCGATTAGCTCAGCGCGAGCGCGCGCAGAAGATGCGCGGCGAGCGGGTTTTCGGCGGCGGCCTTCGAGCGCATCTTGAACGTCGAGACCGTGATCCAACCACGGCCGAGGAAGCTGCTCTTGGTGAAGGCGGCGGCCTTGTGCAGCTAGAAACGGCTTCAGCGCCAGGATCGCCCGGGTAGAGCGCTGGCGCGGCGCCCTGAAGGCTCGGGGACGAAACAGAACTCGAGGACGGTGCGGGAAAGCCGCCGTCCAGCGCCGTCGAACGCCTCGAGCTCCAGGTCGCGGACCGCGATCCTAAGAACCGAGTGTCGCGGCTCGATTGCCTAGCGCGCCCGCTCCCGCGCCGCCAGGATGGCGCGCGCCCGCTCGATGTCGCGCGCCATTTCGGCCTTCAGCGCCTCCAGCGAATCGAACTCGAGTTCGTCTCGGATGCGGGCGACGAATTCGACGCACATCTTGCGACCATAAATGTCGCCGGAAAAATCAAACAGATACGTCTCCAACAGCGGCGCGCCGTCATCGACCGTCGGCCGCACGCCAAAACTGGCGACGCCGTCGAATGCTCGCCCGTCGACGCTCGCCCGCACCGCGTAAACCCCGTACTTCAGGCGATTGGTCGGCTCCAACGCGATATTGGCGGTCGGCACGCCGAGCGTGCGTCCGAGCCGCTGACCGGCGATCACTGTTCCGCAGACGGCGTAGGGGCGTGCGAGGCAGCGCACTGCGGCCTCGACGTCCCCCTGTTCGAGCGCGCGCCGCGCCGCGGACGAGGAGACGGCCGTCATTTCCGATGTTTCGACCCGCGCGACGACGTCCACCTCGAAGCCGAAACGCGCGCCAGCGCGCTGGAGAAAGGCCGGCGAACCCGACCGGTTCTTGCCGAAATGAAAGTCCCAGCCGACGACGGCGGCGCCGATGTCGAGGGCGCCGACCAATATCTCCTCGACGAAAGCCTCCGCCGGCATTCCCGCGAGCGCGGCGTCAAAGCTCAGGCAGACAAGGCCGTCCACGCCCAGCGCCTCGATCGCGGCAACTTTGGCCGCGAAGGGCGTCAAGCGGAAGACGACCGGGCGGCCGACGAAATGATCGGCGGGATGGGGCTCGAAGGTGAGCACCGCGCTCGGCGCTCCGCGCCTCGCCGCGAGCGCTTTCGTTCGCGCGATGACCGCGCGGTGACCCAGATGCACGCCGTCGAAATTACCGATCGCATAGACGGCCTTGCGCAGGCGCGGTGGCGGCTCTCGGGGATCGGTCGCGAGCACGAAGTCGGATTTGGGCGAGGCCTGATTCACGCGTGTTCCCGTGCCGATCCGCGGCTGGCATATTCCCGGTGACCCCGACGCAAACGCCAACGCTCGAAGGCCCGGAGGATTATTGCGGGCGGAAACTGCCCTGTGACCGTCGCGGGGTCAAGGGCAGCGACTCCGGTTCACGGCGCCCGCGTCCGGCGCCGCAATTCGCGTTGAAATGGCTCGATCGCCGCCGGTGGCGCGAGCGCGCCGGGATGGCGGACGACTTCGGCGGCCAGTTCGTGCGCGAATTCGCAGGCGCCGATCGCGGATAGGCCGGCGATGCGCGCGGCGAGATAGCCGGCGTTGAAGGAATCGCCGGCGCCGGTCGTATCGCGCGCGTCACTCGCCACGCTGGCCGGAATCCGAGCGAGAGCGCCGTCGGCGAAAACCAGCGCCGGCCCCGCGCCGTTCTTCACGACGATTTCCCCCACACCGAGCGCCGCGATGCGCGCCACGCTGGTCACCGGGTCCGCGTCGCCCCAGACCGCCGCTTCGTCGTCGAAGCTCGGCAGCGCGATGTCGCAGGCCGAGAACATTTCCGTCAGGGCGGCGCGCAAGGTCGCCTCGTCGGGCCAAAGTCGACGGCGGACGTTCGGATCGAAGCTCACGCGCACTCCGCGCGCACGGGCTTTCGTCAAGGCCCCCAATAGATTTTGCCGGCCTTTCGCCTCGACGATCGCCAGGGTGATGCCGGAGACATGGATCAGCGCCGCGTCGCGCAAGGCCTCGTCGAGAGAACCAGGATCGTCGGCGAGGCGGCGCGCGGCGGATTGGTCGCGCCAGTAGGAAAACCGTCGCTCGGCGCCCTCGAGGCTGATGAGATAGAGGCCGAGGGTGCGCTCGGGATCGCGCGAGACGGCGCTCGCGTCGATTCCGGATTTCACCAGGAGCTCCACCAGTCGGCCCGACAGCGCGTCTTCGCCGACGCGCGTGAGATAGCGCACCTGCCTGAGGTCGCCAGCGAGACGCTTCAGATACCAGCAGGTGTTGAGCGTATCGCCCGCGAAACCCTGCGTGTAGAGACCCTCCGCGACCGGCGCCAGCTCCACCATCGCCTCGCCGACGCCGATCAGCGATCCCTCGCGCCACCTCGTCATGCGCTCCCGTCCCGGCCGTGCGCGAGAGCGGCGATCGCCTCGCGCGCCGCCAAGGCGAGCGGAGACGGCGGGGCGTCCAAGGGCGCCCAGACGATCGCCTCGTGTTCGCCCGGCTCGCGATTCTCGGGCTCGCCCGCGACGATCTTTGCCAGATGGATCGGCGAAACCCAGTGTTGACCGTCGAGGCCGACCATCTGCACCACGCCGAGCGGCCGCAACAACGCGACCCTCACTCCGATCTCCTCGCCGATCTCGCGAACGATCGCATCCTCGACGCGCTCGCCGAAATCGACTTTGCCGCCCGGCAGGTTCCAGCAGCCGGCTTCCGGCGGCCTCCTTCGCTTCACCAGCAGCAGCCGCCCCTCGCGAACGATCGCCGCACCGCAGCCGACCCCGGGGACGCGCGCATTCACTGGCTGAGCGCGGCGAGGATGCGCGCCCACGAGCGGGCGCCCTTATGGAACGAAGTGCGCTCGTATTTCTCGTTCGGCGAATGAATCGCGTCGTCGTCGAGGCCGAAGCCGACCATCAGGCTGTCCATGCCCAGTTCCCGCTTGAACGCGCCGACGATCGGAATCGAGCCGCCGGAGCCTAACAGAGCCG